>JBFYSM010000104.1:0-11596 GCA_041301605.1 Chloroflexota bacterium
GCCATTCCCGGTGTACCGCCCAATCTAAAAAAGCCACCGGAAGGTTGCCGGTTCCTTGTACGCTGTAAATACGCTCAGTTGGAATGCAAGGCGCGTTCTGTCGATCTCCGTGAGATTGAGGGCGGACGCGCTTACCGCTGTGTATTTTCGGAAGAAAAACTGAGAGAGGCTTATAAAAATGGCTGATTCTAAAAATATTTGCCTGAGCGGATCAGGGCTGACCAAGGTATTTGGGTTTGGCCGCCAGAGGACCGTTGCTGTCGATCATGTGGACTTCAATTTTTACGAGGGCGAAGTCATCTCGATCGTGGGCGAATCGGGCAGCGGAAAGACCACTTTAGCGAAGATGCTCCTGGGGTTGATCGGCACCACGGAGGGGGAGGTTTACTTCATGGGAAAGAAACGTGATATCAGTACACAAAGGAAGAAACGGGAATATTGGAAAGGCATTCAGGCGATCTTTCAGGATCCGTACTCATCATATAACATATTCAATAAGATCGATACCGTGCTTTTGGATTGCATTCACATGCGCGGCGGTCGAAGACTTCCGCATGCGAAAAAAGTGGAGTTGATGACCGAAGCATGCGGCTTTGTGAACCTGAAGTTCGAGGAACTGACCAACAAGTATCCTTTTGAGCTCTCCGGCGGCCAGATGCAGCGCTTGATGATCGCGCGTATCTTCCTGCTGAAGCCGAAGATCCTGCTGGCGGATGAACCCACCTCGATGATCGACGCCTGTTCACGCGCCACCATCCTGGATATGCTGATGCAGTTGCGTAAGGAAATCGGGATGACGATTATTTTCATCACCCATGATGTTGGCCTGGCGTATTATGTTTCTGATACCGTATACATCATGGAGCATGGAAAATTCGTTGAAAGCGGATCTGCCGATGAGGTGATTCTGCGTCCGAGAAAGCCATATACGAAGCGCCTGATCAGTGATGTTCCAAAGATCTACGAAGAATGGGATCTCTCCACAGTGTAGTGGATTTCGTTTATTTTTCGGTCAGGGTAGTAGGGGTGGAAACTATATGAAAATTGTTGAAAGGAAATATCCCTTGAATATCTGGGATAAAGTAAAACATTACCCAAAGATCGGCCTTGTGATTTTGGCTTATGTGGCCTTCGTCGCACTGGGATTGCCGGATGGCCTGCTGGGGGTGGGCTGGCCGTCGATCAGGGCCAGCTTTTCCATTCCACTAGATGCGATCGGAATGTTCCTTGCCACGGTAGTGGCGGGCTACATGACCTCCAGTTTCCTGAGCGGCCCCCTGATTTCACGGATCGGCGTCGGCCGTGTGCTGGCAATCAGCTGCGCCATGACCGGCGTGGCGCTGATCGGCTATACCCTCGTCCCAGAATGGTGGATGATGGTACTCCTGGGCGTGATCGCCGGGTTGGGGGCGGGCGCGATCGATGCCGGTCTCAACACGTATGTCGCTGCGCATTTCGGCGAGGGATTGATGCAGTGGCTGCATGCCAGTTGGGGCATTGGTGTGACGCTCGGCCCGATCATCATGACCATCGGGTTGAGCACCGTGAACTCATGGAATGCAGGGTACCGTGCCGTGGGCGGTTTCCAGCTTGCGCTGGCAGCCTGCTTTGTGGCCACACTGCCCATGTGGAATCAAAAAGATGCATCAACCAAGACCGAAGAGCCAAAACGCCTGACCGATTACAAAACGCCGATGGGGGAGACCTTGCACCAGCCGCAGGTGTGGTTGAGCATCCTGTTGTTTTTCCTGTACGTCGGCGCTGAAAGTTCGCTCGGCATCTGGACCTACAGCCTGCTGACCGAATCCCGCGGTATCGACCCAACTGTTGCGGGATTCTTTGCCGGCAGTTATTGGGCGATGTTCACTGTTGGCCGGTTGGTGGCGGGTGTGTTTGCAAAACGCGTCGGGGTCAATGCTCTGGTGACGGGTGGCTTGATTGGCGCCCTGTTGGGCGTGTGCCTGCTGGCCTGGAATCCAACCGCGGCGATGAACCTGCTGGCCGTGGCATTGATCGGCTTTGCCATTGCCCCGATCTTCCCGGCATTGATGTCCGGTACCAGCCAGCGGGTTGGCAACCATTATGCGGCCAACACCATCGGCATGCAAATGAGCGCCACAGGCCTGGGGACTGCGGTGATTCCCAGCCTGTTGGGCGTGCTGGCGAACCGGGTTTCACTGGAAGTCATCCCCATCTGTTTTGGGGTGGTGTTCCTGGCCCTTTTTGGAACATTCCGATTATCCATGGCAACAAAGAAAACCTTTCAGGAAAGCACATTATGAAAATTCAATCCTTAACAAGCGCCTGGCAGTTCCGCCAGGCTGGTACGCAAGAATGGCTGCCCGCCAGCGTCCCTGGCGGCGTGCATACCGATTTGTTGGCGCTGGGCCGCATCCCAGACCCGTTCGCGGGCGATAACGAAAAACGCGTGGCCTGGGTGGCCGAAGCGGACTGGGAATATCGCCTCCAGTTTAACGCTGTGCCTGAACTTTTAAGCCAGCCGCAGGCCTGGCTGGCCTGCGATGGGCTGGATACGCTGGCAACCGTCAGCCTGAACGGCTGCGAACTGGGGTGCACCGCCAACATGTTCCGCCAGTATCGCTGGGATGTTAAGCAGCTGCTCAAGGCTGGCGGGAATGAACTGCGCATCAGGTTCGATTCTCCCGTGCGCTTTACCGCTGCGCGACAGGCCATCCGTCCCCTGGCGGGAGTTTCACAGGCCATCCCCGGCGGGCCACATTTGCGCAAGGCCCCCTGCCAGTTCGGCTGGGACTGGGGTCCGCAGTTGCCGCCCATCGGCATCTGGAAGGATATCCGGCTGGAAGGCTATGACAACGCCCGGATCGAGGATGTCAACCTGCGCCAGGATCACGCCGAGGGGCAGGTAACGGTCGAGGCGCGGGTGACCATCGAAAGCTGGGATGAGGCCCCTCGTTCGGCTACCCTGCGACTTGTCACGCCGGATGGGCAGGTGTTTGAAACCAGCGCCGCGGTTGACCTGGATAACAGGAGCAGGCTTCAGGTTCAGATTCCCAACCCGCAACTTTGGTGGCCGAATGGTTACCCTTCGACAGCGCTCAGGGCAGGCGGCGCGCAGCCACTCTACCAGGCCAGCATCGAACTGCACCAGGCTGATATCCTGCTTGACCAGCGCGAATACCAGCTTGGCCTGCGCACCATCGAACTGCACCAGGAGCCGGACGAATGGGGACGGTCTTTCACGTTTGTTGTCAACGGGGTGCCCATCTTCGCAAAAGGCTCCAACTGGATTCCCGCGGATTCTTTTCCAACCCGCATCTCGGATGAGTACCTGGAAGGATTGATTCGTTCAACAGCGGAGACGCACCAGAACATGCTGCGCGTGTGGGGCGGCGGATTTTATGAAGAAGAGCGTTTTTACGATCTCTGTGACCGATACGGAATTCTCGTCTGGCAGGAATTCATCTTCTCTTGCAGCATTTATCCGTTGGATGATGATGATTTCCTTGAAAATGTGCGCATCGAGATCGAGGAGAACATCCGCCGCATCCGCCACCGCGCCTGCCTGGCGCTGTGGTGCGGGAACAACGAGATGGAATTGGGCTGGGAGAGTTGGGGCTGGGCCAGGCACCCCCTTGAAGAGCACCTTCCGGCTCTGCTCGAACAATTCCCGGCATTGGGTTCCTTGCTGGATACGATCGGCAAACGCACCTTGCTCGCTGATTGGGAAGTGTTAAAGAAGGCTTATGATGAATTCTTCCACGATACACTGCCGAACTGGGTGGCCGAGTTCGATCCGGATACTTCCTATTGGCCAAGTTCACCCTCATCGGACACACCCTTCCAAAATGTGAATGGCCAGCAGCAGGGCGACGCGCACTACTGGGATGTCTGGCACGGCCGCAAGCCATTCACCGCCTACCGGAACCAGTACCCGCGTTTCATGAGCGAGTTCGGCTTCCAGGCCCTACCGCCGCTGGCGACCATCCGCACCTATGCGGAGGAGGCCGACTGGAACATGACATCCTACATCATGGAGCGCCACCAGAAGAACGACAGCGGCAACGCCCTGATGGTGTCGCAAATGCTGGATACCTTCCGCCTGCCGAAGGATTTCGAGTCTCTGGTTTATCTCAGCATGGTCTTGCAGGCCGAGGGCATCCGTTACGGCGTGGAGCACTGGCGGCGGCACCCCGACCGCGTCGCCGGGACGCTCTACTGGCAGCTCAACGATTGCTGGCCGGTGGCATCCTGGTCGAGCCTGGATTATTTTGGCCGCTGGAAAGCACTGCACTATGCATCCCGTCGTTTCTATGCCCCGCTGATGCTTTCCATCGAGGACAAGCCCCCCAGGCAGGATGTTTACGTCACAAATGATCTGCTCGAGCCCTGGGAAGGGAGCCTCCATTGGTCATTGGAGATGCTCGCCGGGGAGGTCTTGAATTCAGGGCAGGAACCGATCCTGGCCGCCCCCCAGGCTGCTACTCTGATCTGTGAGTTGGGCTTTTCCGAAAGCGTTTCTGACGCCAACCTCCGTGAACTGGTTTTCATCGCCGAACTCCGGCAGGGCGGTCAACTCCGGAACCGCCAAACGGCCTTCTTTGTACCTACTAAACATCTTGCACTTACTGCTCCGGATATCACGACGCAGGTGAGTGTTGAAGGGGAACAATTCCACATCGACATGAAATCCCAATCACTGGCGCGCCTGGTGGAATGTGCGCTCGAAGGCGCGGATGTGGTTTTCAGTGACAATTATATCGACCTGCCGGCCGGTCGAACTGTCCGCATTACCGCGCCCCTGCCCAAAGGCTGGACGCTCTCGCAATTGCAGGCAGCGCTCAATATTCGTTCCGTCTACGATTCGTATGCACATGGTGCAGCGAATTAATGTATCGATCAAGGAGTACACTATGCATGCCGATTTCAATGCCATCATAGCCAACATGACGCTCGAAGAGAAAGCTGCCCTGTGCACCGGCGCCAGTTCGTGGACAACCACACCCATCGAACGCCTGGGCGTGCCGGAAATGTTCGTTTCCGATGGGCCGCACGGCGTCCGGCGCGAACCCGATGTTCATGCGATGGCACAAAAGAGTTTACCCGCCACTTGTTTCCCCACCGCCTCCTGTCTCGCTTCCACCTGGGATGTGGAACTGATCCGCAAGATGGGCGAAGCGCTGGCGGAAGAATGCATCGCCCTGAACGTGGATGTCCTGCTCGGCCCCGGTGCGAACATGAAACGCTCCCCGCTGGGTGGCCGCAACTTCGAGTACTTTTCTGAAGATCCTTTCCTGGCCGGGGAGATGGCCGCCAACTTCATCAACGGCGTACAAAGCAAGGGTGTGGGCACTTCGCTCAAGCACTATGCCGTCAACAACCAGGAATTCCAGCGCTTCAGCATCAGCGCCGAAGTGGATGAGCGCACGCTGCGTGAAATCTACCTGACCGCCTTCGAAAAAGCCGTCAAGCAGGGAAAACCGTGGACAGTGATGTGCTCCTATAACAAGGTCAACGGCACGTTTGCATCCGAGCACGCTCGCCTGCTAACC
Source organism: Chloroflexota bacterium (assembly GCA_041301605.1). Lineage (GTDB taxonomy): Bacteria > Chloroflexota > Anaerolineae > Anaerolineales > Villigracilaceae > VGNO01. The sequence continues at coordinate 5,532 of JBFYSM010000104.1, forward strand.
GAAATCCTAAAGAATGAGTGGGGCTTCGAAGGACTGGTGGTTTCAGATTGGGGCGCAGTGCGCGACCGCGTCGCGGCGCTGAAAGGCGGCCTGGACTGGGAGATGCCCGGTCCACAGGAACGCCGCGTGAAGGCGGTCGTGGAAGCCGTCCGCTCCGGCGAATTGGATGAAACCGTGCTGGATGAATCCGTCCGCCGTATTTTGCGGATCGTTTTTAAAGCAAGTGAAAAGCCCAAGGGCGGATCCTTCGATATGGACGCGCATCACGAGTTGGCTGCCAGGATCGCATCCGATGGCATGGTGCTGCTCAAGAACAATGGCTTGCTCCCGCTCAAGGGACAGGGGCATATCGCCGTGATCGGCCGCGCCGCAGAACATGCCCATTTCCAGGGCGGCGGCAGTTCGCACATCAACCCAACTAAAGTCTCGATTCCGTTCAAGGAATTGCAGGCCCAGGCGGAGGAGGCCGAACTGACCTACGCTGAAGGCTATCCCGCAGATAATTCCTTCCGCCAGGACATGATCGACCAGGCGGTGACGCTTGCCACCTCTGCGGATGTGGCTGTGCTCTACATTGCCCTGCCGACCTTCAAGGAATCCGAGGGCTACGATCGGGCAGACCTCGACCTGACCGAACAGCAGGTTGCGCTGATCAAAGCGGTTGCCAAGGTTCAGCCCAAGACCGTTGTCGTGCTGAACAACGGCGCGCCGGTGGTCATGAGCGAGTGGATCAATGATGCAGCTGCCGTGCTCGAGGCGTACATGATGGGCCAGGCAGGCGGCATGGCAATTGCCGATGTGCTCTTTGGCAAGGTCAACCCGTGTGGCAAACTGGCCGAAACCTTCCCGCTCAAACTCTCGGATACTCCCGCCCACATCAACTGGCCGGGCGAGGCAGGCAAAGTACGCTATGGCGAAGGTTTGTTCATCGGTTATCGCTATTATGATGCCAAGCATATGCCCGTCCTGTTCCCCTTCGGCTACGGGTTGAGTTACACAACCTTCGAATACAGCAATGCCAAAGCCTCGGCGAAAACCTTCAAGGATGTGGATAGCGTGACGGTCATGGTGGATGTCACCAACACGGGAAAGGTCGCGGGAAAGGAAATCGTCCAGGTGTATGTCCACGACCAAAAGTCCGGGCTGGTGCGGCCTGAAAAGGAATTGAAGGGTTTCGCCAAAGTGGAACTCCAGCCAGGTGAGACCAAGTCCGTATCTATCCAATTGGATTTCCGCGCCTTTGCCTACTATCACCCCGAATACAAACAATGGATCACCGAGGACGGGGATTTCGACCTCCTGATCGCCGCCTCCGCGGCGGATGTTCGCCAGACCCTGACGGTCACGCTCGAATCGACCCTGGACCTGCCCTGCATTCTCGACAAGGAATCCACCATCCGAGAGTGGATGGCCGATTCACATGGCAAAGCTGTTTTTGGTCCCTTCTACGCCAGGATGGAAGAAGAGAGCCAAAAGATGTTTGGCGGCGTTGAAGGCGAAAACGCCATCGGCATGGACTTCATGGATATGCTGGGTGATATGCCCCTGGTCAGTGTGTTGATGTGGCAGAGAGGTTGGTTGCCCACGCACCCCGAGGAACTGGTTGCCGGTCTGCTGGCGCAGGTTCACAGCATGGGTAAGTAGTTGCTAACGAGGAAAAAGATGGGATCAAACCAAAGCGAAATACTCAGGCAGCAATCTGGCCTGATCAGGGCCGAAAATGGATTTGCCTATCGCGACCTCAATAAAAACGGCAAACTGGATGTGTATGAGGACTCGCGCCAGCCCATCGAAGCCCGCGTGGAAGATTTGCTAAACCAGATGGCACTGGAAGAAAAAGCCGGGATGATGTTCATAAACGGCTCCATCATCAACGAAGATGGTTCCATCGAAGAGAAACCCGGCGCCCCTGGGTTTGGAGGAATCGCTTCAAAGCAGATTACCGACCATAAAATGAGCCACTTCAACCTGTGGATGATCCCGGGAACCCAGGCAGTGGCAACCTGGCATAATAACCTGCAACGTTTTGCCGAAGGGACCCGGCTCGGCATCCCTGTTATCATTGCATCCGATCCACGCAACCACTTCACCCGTAACATCTTTGCGATGGCCGCCAACGAATTTTCGCAGTGGTGCGAGACTCTGGGCTTCGGCGCCCTGAATGACGCCGAACTGGTGCGCCAATTTGCTGAGATTGCCCGCAAAGAATACCTCGCCGTTGGGATTCGCCTCGCGCTCCATCCCCAAATCGACCTTGCCACCGAACCGCGCTGGCCGCGCATTAGCGGCACGTTTGGGGAAGATGCCCATGTTGCAGCGCGCCTGGTGAAGGCCTACATTGCCGGTTTCCAGGGAGAGACGCTCGGTTCACATAGCGTGGCCTGCATGACCAAGCACTTCCCCGGTGGCGGGCCGCAAAACGAAGGGCTGGACCCGCATTTCGATTTCCAGAAAGGCCAGATCTATCCCGGAAAGAACTTCAATTACCACCTGATCCCCTTTGAGGCCGCCTTCGAAGCCGGAACTGCTGCCATCATGCCTTATTATGGCGTTCCAGTGGATCAAACCGATGAAAACGTGGCGATGTCGTTCAATAAGGCCATCATCACCGGCCTGCTACGAAAGAAATATGGCTTCGATGGCGTGGTTTGCACCGACTGGAGTGTGATCTCAGATATGCAAATCATGGGTGTCCCCTGGCCGGCACGCGCCTGGGGGGTGGAGCATCTGAGCAAACCTGAACGCGTGCTCAAAGCACTCGAGGCGGGTGTCGATCAGTTCGGCGGTGAAAGCTGCCCGGAATATGTGGTCGAGCTGGTGAAAACGGGGCGGCTTCCCGAAGCACGGATCGACCAATCGGTGCGCCGCCTGCTGCGCCTGAAATTCCAGTTGGGACTGTTCGACAATCCGTTCGTGGATGAAAGCAAGGTCCCGCAAATCCTGGGACATCCGGAGTCTGTGGCCGCAGGCTTGGCCTCGCAGCAGCGCGCCATGACCCTGCTCAAGAACGAAGCGAAGACCCTCCCCCTGAAAGACAAGCCAAAGATCTTCGTGAAAAACATCGACACGGCTGTCGCTTCCCGCTATGCGGAGGTGGTGGCTGCCCCTGAGCAGGCCGATTTTGCCATCCTGCGACTGGATACGCCCTGGGTGTCGGTGGAAACGAAAAATCCCTTTGCCCAAGGTTTCCATCATGGCGACCTGGATTTCAAAGACGAAGCTAAAGCAGACATCCTGGCCCTGTGCCAGACCGTGCCCACCATCGTTGTACTGTACTTGGACCGCCCGGCAGTCATCCCCGAAATCAGCGCCGCGGCCAGGGCTTTTTTGGGCGAGTATGGCGCCGATGACTCGGCTGTGCTGAATGTCATCTTTGGGGTGACCCGACCGGAAGGCAAACTGCCTTTTGAGCTTCCCCGTTCGATGGAAGCAGTGCAAAACCAGAAGCCAGATGTTCCGCACGACTCGGAGAATCCGCTCCACCCGTTTGGCTTTGGTCTGACCTATTAACCTGTTTGCACAGGAGCAACGATGCGCTACGGCTATTTCGACGACGAACGCCGTGAATACGTGGTCACGCGGCCGGATACTCCCCTGCCCTGGATCAATTACCTGGGTAGTGAAAACTACTTCGGCCTGATCTCCAACACAGCAGGTGGCTATTCTTTCTACAAGGATGCTCGCCTGCGACGATTGACACGCTACCGCTACAACAACGCGCCCCTGGATATGGGCGGACGATACATCTACCTGCGGGATGATGATCCGCATCCTTCTGGACCTCGGGCCTGGTCGCCGTCATGGATGCCGATGCGCATCCCGCTCGATTCCTACGAATGCCGCCACGGGATGGGGTATACGATCATCAAGTCGAAACTCGCCGGGATCGAATCCCGGACTTGTTATTTCATCCCCATCGACCAGAACCTGGAAATCTGGGAATTGACCCTAAGCAACCACCGGGATCAGTACGCGAACCTGTCTGTCTTCTCTGCCCTCGAATTCTGCCTGTGGGATGCCAACGACGATGCCACCAACTTCCAGCGCAATTACTCGATTGGAGAAGTGGAGATTTCTCCCCTCTCCCTGGAAGGGAGAGGGGCCAGGGGTGAGGGTGATGTCATCTACCACAAGACCGAATACCGCGAACGCCGCGACCACTTCGCCTTCTACGCCTGTAGTGAACCGTTGGCCGGGTTTGATACCGACCGCGAAGCCTTCCTTGGTCCCTACCGGGGCTGGGATTCGCCCCGGGCGGTGGAAGCAGGCCAAACGTCCAACTCCGTGGCACATGGCTGGCAGCCCATCGGGGCGCATCATGTCAAAGTCCGGCTGGCGCCAGGGGAGCAAAAAACAATCATATTCCTTCTCGGCTATCACGAGAATCCCAAAGATGACAAGTTCGACCCGCCCGATTCGCAGGTGATCAACAAACGCACGGTGTTGCCAATCATCGAACGCTTCCTGACTGCAAACGAAGTGGACAGGGCATTTGCAGAGTTGCAGAACTACTGGGATGGCCTGCTAGGCAAAATGACGGTGAACACGCCCGATGTGCACACAAACCGCATGATCAACATCTGGAACGCCTACCAGGTGATGATCACGTTCAACATGAGTCGCTCGGCTTCATACTTCGAGAGCGGCATCGGACGTGGCATGGGTTTCCGCGACTCGAACCAGGACCTGCTCGGTTTCATGCACCTGATACCTGACCGGGCGCGAGAGCGCATCCTTGACCTGACCGCCACGCAACTACCCACCGGCGGCGCATACCACCAATACCAACCATTGACCAAGCGCGGCAACAACGATGTCGGCTCTGGGTTCAACGATGACCCGCACTGGCTGGTGCTGGCAGTAACGGCCTACATCAAAGAGACAGGTGATTGGAGCATCCTCAGCGAACCCATCCCCTACGACAACCAGCTAGGCAGTGAAACGCCGCTCTACGAGCATTTGCAGCGCTCCATCCAGTACACGCTCGACCGCCTCGGTCCACATGGCCTGCCCCTGATCGGCCGCGCGGATTGGAACGACTGCCTCAACCTGAACTGCTTCTCCGACGCGACGGGCCAATCCTTCCAAACTACGACAAATAAAGAAGGTAAAGTTGCTGAAAGCGTCTTCATCGCCGGTTTGTTCGTGCTGGCGGCGAAGGAAATGGCGGAGTTGGCAAGCCGGGTCGGATATCGAAATTCGAATATCAAGCCGACTTTCGAACTTAGGCCTTCGATGTTCTATCTCGATGCTGCGGCGAAAATGGAATCGATCGTTTGGCAACATGGCTGGGATGGCGCATGGTTCCGCCGCGCCTACGATGATTTTGGGCATGTGCTGGGCTCGAAGGAAAATACCGAAGGCCGCATCTTCATCGAGCCACAGGGGATATGTATCATGGCCGGTTTGGGCTTGGAGGATGGACGGGCTGAAAAATCATTGAACTCGGTAAGTGTACACCTCGCCACGCCGCATGGCATTGTTTTACACCAACCTGCATTTACTCGCTATTACCTGCATCTGGGCGAAATCTCATCCTACCCGCCGGGCTACAAGGAAAATGCCGGCATCTTCTGTCACACCAACCCGTGGATCATGATCGCTGAAACGATGGTCGGGCGCGGGGATCAGGCACATGATTACTACCTGCGCATCAATCCCTCGGCACGCGAGGCATTGAGCGAAATCCATCGCTGCGAACCTTATGTCTATGCGCAGATGATCGCCGGGAAGGATGCCCCCACCCACGGCGAGGCCAAGAATTCATGGCTGACGGGAACCGCTGCCTGGAACTATGTCGCCATCACCCAATGGATATTAGGTATCCGTCCAACCTATGATGGCTTGCAGGTTGCGCCTGTCATCCCATCCGCGTGGAAAGGCTTTGAGGCTGTCCGCTGGTTCCGGGGCGTTCGATACGATATTCACATCAAGAGAACGGGAACAGGGAATACAGTTGCACTCGAGGCGGATGGAAAGCCTGTAACTGGCAATATCATCCCTCTTCCTCCTGTCGGAGTTGAAGAAGTACACGTGGATGTAAAGGTAGCCTGATGCAATACGGA
>JBFYSM010000132.1:0-3920 GCA_041301605.1 Chloroflexota bacterium
GGTTCAGATACGGCTGCATGCGTTGGAAGCGGCTCATATTCTGTACATCCATCACAAGTATTCTAATGCAAATCCGGTTTTTTAACCCTTACAGAATAGTGGAAATCCTGCACCAGCATCACCCCCAGGATCACCACGATCATGCCTGCCACTTGAAGGGTGGTCAGGATTTCATCCAGCAGCAGCCAGCCCATCAGTGCGGTCCAGACCGGGGACAGGTTGAGCAGCACGTTCATTTCGAAAGCGGACAGGCTTTGCAGGGCATGGTTGTAGAGTACGTATCCCAGGGCAGTGTTGATTGCCGCCAGCCATAGCACCAGCCCCCAAGTACCAAGAGAGGCATTGGGAAGTCCCTCGAGCGGAATGGCAACAGCCAGCAGCAATCCACCGCCGATGGCCAGAGGAATGGCTGTCAGGGACAATGTCTCCACATTCCGGTTGCGGGCTACATGGCGGCCGAGCAGGCCAAAGAGGGTGAAACCCACCAGGCCAATGGACAGGATCGCAAGCCCCAGCGGCTCCCCGGGCTTCAAACCGGGCGAAAAGAAGAGCGCCATGCCACCCAATGTGACCAGGATGCCAATACCTTGAAACCAGGTGGGGATTTCCTTGAGCCAGAGTATGCCACCCAGCAACACTGAAATGGTGATTACTCCCATCAGGAAAGAGACCGTGGTGGCAGGCAGGTACTGCAGCGCCCAGAACATGGCCCCATTGCCAATGGTGTAGGCGCTCAGGCCCAGCAATCCCATGGATAGCCATTGGCGCCGGTTCAGCGCAAAGTGGCGGCGGCGCAAGAAAGGCAGCAGGCACAGGAATCCGATGAAATAGCGCAGCCCGCCGATGGTCAGCGGGCCGAGGTCGGCCAGGGCCATTTTGACAAAGATGAACGATGAAGCCCAGACAATATTTACAATGATGCCTTCGAGCAAGGCCACGAGGCGGGAGGGGGATTTGGGCATGGCAGAGTAGAGAGACCCGGTCTCTCCGAGAGACCGGGTCTCTGATGTGTCAAATATCCAGGTTCCTGACACTCCTGGCATGCGTTTGGATAAAGCGTCGGCGGGGATCGACTGCATCGCCCATGAGCATGTCGAAGGTCCGGTCGGCTTCGGCGGCATCCTCGATGGTCACCAGCAGGAGGGTGCGGTTGGCGGGGTTCATGGTGGTGTCCCAGAGTTGCTGCGGGTTCATTTCGCCCAAACCCTTGTAGCGCTGGAGGGAGGTTTTCTCACCGCCCAGATCCTTGATGATCTTATCCTTTTCAGCATCGCTGTAGGCATATTTGACCGTGTTCTTCCAGGCCAGGCGGTAGAGCGGCGGCTGGGCAATGTACAGGTGGCCCTCTTCGATCAGGGGCGACATGTAACGGAAGAAGAAGGTCAGCAACAGGGTGCGGATGTGGCTGCCATCCACATCGGCATCGGTCATGATGACCACCCGGCCGTAGCGCAAACCTTCGAGATTGAAATTGTCTCCGATACCGGTGCCTAGGGCGGAGATGAGCGCTTTGACCTCGTTATTGCCCAGGATCTTATCGAGCCGGGCGCGCTCGGTATTGAGGATCTTGCCACGCAGGGGCAGGATGGCCTGGAAGTGGCGGTCGCGGCCCTGCTTGGCCGAACCACCGGCCGAATCACCCTCGACAATGTACATTTCGGTCTTGGATGGGTCGCGTTCGGAGCAGTCAGCCAGTTTGCCGGGCAGGGTCAGGCTCTCCAGCGCGGACTTGCGGATGACCAGGTCGCGTGCCTTGCGGGCGGCATCCCGCGCCCGTGCCGAAGTGAGACATTTCTGCACGATGGATTTGGCTGCCTGTGGGTTCTCTTCCAGGAAGGTATAGAAGGTTTCGTACACCACCTGCTGAACATAGGTCTGCACTTCGGGGTTCATCAGCTTGACTTTGGTCTGGGATTCGAACTGCGGATCCGGGTGTTTGATGCTGACGATGGCGGTCAAACCTTCGCGGGTATCGTCGCCGGTGAAGTTCGGGTCAGCATCCTTGAGCAGGCTGTTCTTGCGGGCGTAATCATTGATGACGCGTGTGATGGCAGAGCGCAATCCGGTCAGGTGCGTGCCGCCATCCACGGTGTTGATGGTGTTTGCAAATGAGTAAACGGATTCCGTATATGCATCGGTGAACTGGATGGCTGATTCGATGCCAATGCCTTCTATATCCTTTTCAGCGAAGACAACTGCATGAAGGTTCTCCCGGTTCCGGTTCAGGTAACGGACAAAAGAAGTGATCCCTCCTTCGAAGTAGAAGGTCATCTGGCGGTTGCTGCGCTCATCCACATAGTGGATGGTTACGCCACGCGTGACGAACGCCATTTCGCGGAAGCGCTGGGTCAGGGTTTCGAATTTGTAATCAACCTCATTGAGAAAGATCATCGGGTCGAACTTGAACGTTGTGCGTGTACCGGTTGCACTATCCTTGGTTTTGCCGATGACTTTGACCGGTTCCTGTGGGTAGCCGCGCTCATAACGCTGGAAGTGGATCTGGCCGTTACGTTTGACCTCCACCTCGCACCATTCCGAGAGCGCGTTCACTGCGCTGACACCCACGCCGTGCAATCCGCCCGAAACCTTGTACCCGCCTCCACCGAACTTGCCGCCGGCATGCAGTTTGGTCATGACCACTTCCAGGGCCGATTTCTTCTCGGTTGGGTGCATATCGACCGGGATGCCGCGCCCGTTATCTTCCACGGTGACGCTGCTATCCGGGTGGATGGTGATCTCGATGCGCGTGCAGGAACCAGCCAGGGCCTCATCGATCGAGTTATCCACGACTTCGTAGACCAGGTGATGGAGCGCTTTCAGGTCTGTACCGCCCACGTACATGCCGGGGCGGCGGCGGACAGCTTCCAGGCCTTCCAGTACTTGAATATCTTTTGCTTCGTAGCTTGCGTTTGTAACAGCCATACGACCTCCGGCGGAACTAAGCCCGCGCCGACTTCGGTTGAGATTTCATGTGCTCGAAAACCACCTGTAACCAGGTATTCGCATCGCGGTAGTAGACGAAACTGGCGGACAAGAGTGCTGTGCTGATAAATGCATGACCGGCAATACCAATCAGTGCCAGCCAAGACTCCTCCGGTGGTGTACGCCAGAGATAATCCAATCCCAGGCTGATGATGAAAAGCATGAGAATGAACATACTGCTGGTTGGTAATGTGAACCTTGCCATCCGCAGGCTGTTCAGGATTGCTGTAAGGGCATTCTGCCGGTAGGCGAAGATCCCATGTGGTGAAAAAAAGAAAGGCAGGATGATCCAGGCAGAAAAGAGAGCCAGGATGAGCAACGCTGCTTGTGCCAGGAAAGGACTGATCAGGGTAATGAAGGAGATCATCAACAACAGCGGGAAACCGATCAAAACCAATAGGATTATCCACATAGCGGAAAGCAGGACAGTATGGCCCAGAGCTTGCAGGAAAGGTCGCCTGTCTTCCACTTTTAGGGTAACACTTGAAACCCAGTGGAAATAAACGCCCCCGATAAGCCACCCTGCAAGAATGATGATCGCAATCCATCCAGCTATTGTCAGAAAAGAGTCCACCTCGATTAGCAGGGGATTCCCCAAAGGATTCGTCTGCGGGAGTTTACCGCTCATCAAGCTGGTTACACCAACCGGAATAGTCCGCAATAAGCTGAACAAGTTAAACCTGCCGAAAAAATCAATCCATACCTGCTCAACAAATGCCGGATCAGGCATATCTTCCAATGCAACAGCAGATGCGTTTGCCATGAAGTATTCCATGGCTGGTTGGAAGTATTTCTTCAGGCTTAAGTGCGGTCCTATCCAAAGGAACACATCCAGCAACACCGGCAGGCTGATGAGCAGGATGTTTTTCGATACGACATCAAACCCGGCTGTCAGGGATGCAATCAAGCCGGGGGGTGGGGGAATCTTTGCTTGCGTG
>JBFYSM010000148.1:0-2849 GCA_041301605.1 Chloroflexota bacterium
CTGGTCTCCTGTGTCACCTGATACCAAACCTTCGAGACATGCTGGTCATCGAATAGGAATGTCAACGTACCGTTGAAACTGGAATTTCCCCCTTTGGGCACCAGGGTGAACGGGATGGAGGCGCGCGTGTACCCTCCATCTCCCGCCTCCTGCCAGGCTCTCCCCGGCTCGAGGATGATATTCCAAACAGGGTGGTCGGCAATGACCAGGCCGCGCTGGACAGGGACCAGGTACCCGTCGCTTTGCGCGAACTCGAAGTCGAACTCCGGCAGGTAACCGTATTCCGGCCCCACCTCACCACGCAGAACTTCCATACCGACACCTGATTGTTCATCGAGCAATTCCAGGCAACCTTCGAAAATATGGACCGGCGAGGTAGCGTTGGCGGTTGGCGTGAGCGCAGATTCATCCACTGGCGAGCTAGACTCGAACCCGTTCAGCAGCGCATCCGCGCTCAAAAAGGCGCGCTCAGGCTCAACAACAGGCGAGGTGGTTGGCTGTGGGGCGATCGTAGGAGATACAGTCACAGGTTGACAGGCAACCAGAAAAATCACACACGCGAATACAATTACATACTTTCTCATAACTTCTCCTGAATGCTTCCGAACAACATGAAGATCTATTTTTGTAAAACCATGTTCTTATTCTCCCTCTTTGGGTCTTAAATCTTCGACTACACGAATATCCACCCACCAAATATCGCGGTTAAGAGCAAAGAATAAATATTTCCCGTCCGGTGAAATGTAGGCCCCCCCGGCCTTTAGATCAAAGCCATGCTGTGTCAAATCGATTGCTTCTCCCCAGGTTCCATCTGTATTTTTGAAACTGATGTATAAGTGATGACCACTTTCAACATCAAACAGGATATAGCTCCCATCATGTGCAATGCAAGGATGCGCTTGAAATCCCCGTTGGGAACGTATCTCCAACCTTTCATAGGATGTAAAAACGCCTTCGTTCATGATAATTTTTGCCAGATAGGTTGTCCCGTTTTTGCTCCTTGAGGACATATCAGTGGTGTAGAATTGGCCATCCCTGCTCGAGCTGACAAACATGCCTTGACCTGCGTATTCAGGCTCCGACCAGCCATCTGTTGTTCTCTCTACGAAGAAATAGGCAGGAAGCCCGGTTACCCCTGATGGAACCGGTTTTGCCCACGCGAAGTACAGGCGCTGATTATCGAAACCGATATAGGGCTCGAATGCCGCGTATCCCGTGGAGAAAGAAACTTCTTCTGGTTCTGTCCATATCCCATCGACGATTTTGCTGAAGAGGATCCTGGCCTGGGAATCATCAGAGAAACGATAGAAATAATATTCGCTTCCATCCGGGGAAAATGTCCCCGAATATTCACCAGCAGTAGGATCAGAGATGACTCCCGGCGCAAATATCTTCGGTTGCATTCCGGGAGGTTCCTGACCCAGGTAAGGGCCTGTCAACGGAGGAGTGGGGATGGGAGTGTTGGTGGGGGTATGAGTCGGCGGAGGTTGTGAGGGGGTAATCGTCGAGGCTGGCAGGGGTGTTGCTGTGAGAGAAACCGAGGTTTTGGTGGCGGGGGATGCGCACCCCGAACAGAGAACCACATATGTCAGTAAAACGGTCAATTCCAAATGATGCTTGAACATGGTTGATCTCCTAGGTATTTGCAGATAGATTATCTCCCTGTGGAAAGAGAGATTAATGGCTCCGTTCAAAATAATTCAACATCTTCTTGCCGTTCTCATCCCTCCATACATCATACTCGCTCTTTCTTGACGGATCGTCATGGATGAATGCGGTTGCCCATAGCACACTGGTGGCATAATCCGCAGCCAGGAACAGGTCGAGGTGTTTCAACTGCGACTCGGGCAGGGGATGGACCGGGAGGTAGCCAGCCAGGAAATCATCCCGCATCCGGTACCAGGCATCCGTCCAGGGTTCGCTTTCGAGGGGCACGGCAATATCCCACAGCCAGTAGCCAAAACCACAATCCTCGAAATCGATGGGGAAGACCTCCCCATCCTTGAACAGGATATTCCCCGGATACATGTCCGTGTGGATCAGGCCGAACGCCTCGGGTGTCTTCCCGAGACCAGCCATCATCTCGCGAGCAGCCTCGGATATGCCCAGGAAAGGTTCCTGCAGATGGATGGGCATGGAGGCCACCAACTCTTCCACACTGCAAGGCATATCCCTTCCTCCCAACAGGCCCTCCCAATCCCAGATAAAGCGATCGAAGCCCTCGGGCGGCTTCCAGGTGGCAGCAAAAGCATGCAGCCTGCCAACCATCCTGCCCCAGGCTTTTGCATGGAGGGACTGCATTCTCCTGGTGAATCTGCCGCCATCGATCCAGCGCATCAACGAGACGATGCGCCCATTAGGGATGCCTGGTGTTGAGACACTCAGCATTAATTTTCCATCCGAGGCCGGAACCGGCGCAGGGACCGGCAGGCCGGCCTCCCCACTTAGGGCGGCCAGCCAGGTCATCTCTCCCAGGGCTTTGTCCCAATCATCGGAGGCCAGGATGCGCAGGAGATAACGGCCCGGCAGGTAGGGTCCATGTGTGGCCAGCCTGGCCGCCTCGCCAGCGACATCAACCCGGTACGTGGTGTTGGCAAAGTAGCGCAGCAGGGTCAGGTCAGATTCGCCCAGATCGTAGAATTCGAGCGCGGTTTGCGCCAGTTGCCGGAAGCGGCGTAACCGCCCGCGACGGGTAAGTTCACGAAATGGTTTCATGAAACATCCCCATCAAAGTACTTCAACCAACATTCGCTGTTGTAAACCTTCTTGAACCCGACAGCCTGATAAACCGGCAGATCGCTCCCGACATAGGCCACTGTTGCGCCGAGCGCGCCGCAGCGGCGGATGCC
>JBFYSM010000153.1:0-6213 GCA_041301605.1 Chloroflexota bacterium
TGCCCGGCGCTCCATGCACCCAATCCTTTCGTTTGCGGGAGTAAACGCCGATGCAGCAATTGTCAGCCAATCCATGGATGATCCGTTTGCACCCATCGGTTATCTGGCGAGTCAGGATGGCTGGGTGCTCCTGCTGGGGGTGAACCACATGGTCAACACCAGCATCCACTACGCCGAGAAACTGGCCGGACGCAGGCAGTTCGTCCGCTGGGCGCTGACGCCGCAGGGGGTACGCGAGTGCCCATCCTGGCCGGGATGTTCATTTGGCTTCGATGCAATCGCCCCGGACCTTGCCCGGCATACCCGCAGCGTGGTAATTGGTGCTGCTTATGTCCAGGCAGTGGAATTGAATATCCTGTTCGAGAAGGTGGTTGACCGGATAAAAAAAGACCCGCTGACCTTGTTATGCCAGCGGGAGGATTGCGAAAGATGTAACCAGATCCGGTTTTTGTGATAACAGCAGAAGAGGAAATCAAGTCTGGCGTATCCGGATTTTTATATCATCACCTGAACGCTCTGCAACCAGAATGAACGGGGATTTAATTTCTGGAATCTGCTTCTGTATGGCTTTTATGGTTTCTATCGTAAACTCGGCGCTTATATGGCCTGGGCGCAAGAAAATAATCCCAATGTAGGCTGGGAACTCAGGATTGCCAAACCGCCAAAATCCCCATCATGCGTAAGCACAACACGCCCAGTTTCCTTTGCCTTGCGGAGTACTGCCGTATCGGGCATACCGAAACATCCATCCTCAGCGATAGAGAAAACATCGCATCCCTGGTCGCGCAGGAATACGATAACATCGCAATGGATATTCTCGTCCATCAGCAGCGGATATTCGAAGGGCTTCACGTTCCGGCCTTTATTTCCAACAGGAATTCATTTTTGACCGCCTGAGCTGCGTACTTCAAGGCCTCTTCCAATGCTCTGGGCGTCACCTGAGGGTATGCCGCGATGATATCATCCCGCGTTGCACCACTGGCAATCAATTCAAGGATGAATTCAATGCTGAGACGCGTTCCCCGGATGTGTGGCTTTCCGCCTAGTATATTTGGATCGAATGCAATATTCTGAAACATCCTGCTCTCTCTTTCTGTCGCTGAGCAAATTATACGGCAATTACTGGTATGCAATCGGTTCCACACGAATATTCTCTGCCCCCACCATCCCTTTCAACTTTTCGAGCAGCTCGGCGCAGGCATGGGTGGTGTCATTGGGGAATTCGATCAGGTGGCCCTTGCCCTCTTCGAAGATATGGAAAGTAAAACGATCCTTGCCAGGGTGGGAGATGAAGGTACCGTGCAGGCGCTGGATGCGGCGCATGTCACGCAGTTTATCATCCGAGGGTCGCAGCAGGATGGTCACCAGTTGCGGCGGGTGATCTTCGGTCACAAGCGTGGACAGCCCGTTGGCTGCCATGCTCCGCGCTGGAGGCGGGGCGATAACCAGGAAAGTATCCGCGGTCTTTTCAACTACAGCGGGTGCCACCTGCGGCTCTGGAGCCGATTCGCTGACGGATTCTCCCGCTGGCTGATCGATCCCATTTTTCTCAAGAGGAGCTGGCTCCGTGTGGCTCCCTCCCGGCGGGGTGATGAGCGCATCCCATCCGGGCGGGAAGGCATCCGGTGGCGGGGGCGTGTTTTCATCCTCCCAGTCATTCGATGGGGTGTAATTGGAAAGTTCAGCAGAGGCAACCTGGTAAGCTGGTTTTGGTTCCGCTACAGCCTGCACAGGCCTGACGGAACGCGCGGCAGGGCTCCGGTCCGGTTTGACAGCACCAGCCGGGCCCGGTTTTTCATCCACTGGAACCGTGATCTCGATCTCGGTCCGGATGGCATCCACCAGGATCTTGGGAGGCGCACTGTTGGCATCCACCTTGCCGTTCACGATGATGATCCCGCCCACCTCCAGGGTCATCTCATATTGCGCCCAGGTGCGCGGGAAGAGCACCAGTTCGATGTTGCCCTGCACATCTTCGATCGTCACCCAGCCCATCATCTTGCCCGTCTTGGTCTGGTGCGGGCGGATGGAGGTGACCAGGCCGGCCACGCGCACCCGCTCCTCATGCTGCGCCTCGCCCAACTGGCCGGAGAAATAAGTAACAATGCGGGTCAATGCCGTCATGTGGGGTGTGAGCGGGTGCTCGGAAACATACACGCCGATCAACTCGCGCTCCCAGTTCAGCAATTCGCGGCGGTCGATTTCGGGGCCGGCGGGGAGGTGGATATGATCCGCCACGCCGGTCACTCCCCCGAACAGGCTCATCTGGCCCATCTGCTCGGCGCGGAAATGGGATCCGCTGATGGCTACCAGCCGCTCGATGGAGGCCAGCAGGGCGCCGCGCGGCCCAAAGCCATCCATTGCACCTGCTTTGACCAGGCACTCGAGCGCCCGCTTGCCAACCGCCCGCAGGTCGACGCGCCGGGCCAGTTCATCCAGGTCGGTGAATGGTTTGCCGTTGCGGGCCTTGATGACCAGTTCAACCGCCCCCTGGCCGACGTTCTTGATCGCGCCCAGGCCAAAGCGGATGGTTGGCTTGCCGCCTGCCTGGTCCTCGATAGTAAAATCCCATTCGCTGACATTGATATCCGGCGGCAGCACCTCGATCCCGATGCTGCGGGCATCCGCGACATACAGGGCTACCTTTTCGGTTTGGTTCTTCGAGACCGAGAGCAGGGCGGTCATGTACTCCGCCGGGTAGTGCCGCTTGAGGTAGGCAGTCTGCACGGCAATGACGCCGTAATCGGCGGCATGGGATTTGTTGAAGCCGTAGCGTGCGAATTCTTCCCAGTCGCTGTAGATGGCCTGGGCCGTTTGCTCCGGGATGCCACCTGCCACGGCACCGTGCACGAACTTGCTGCGATGCTTCTCGATTTCCTTTTGTTTCTTCTTCGAGATGGCGCTGCGCAGTTCATCTGCGTCGGAAGGGCTGTAACCAGCCAACTCGACCGCAGCGCGCATCAATTGCTCCTGGTAGACCGGAATGCCAAATGTGGAACCAAAGATGGGTTCCAGTTTCGGGTGGCGGTACTCGGGCTGCGTCTCCCCATGCATGCGGCTGATGTAATCGGGAATGAAATCCATCGGGCCGGGGCGGAAGAGCGCCACCATCGCGATCACGTGCTCCAGCGAGGTGGGCTTCATTTGCAGCAGCCAGCGGGTCATGCCGGTGCCTTCCACCTGGAAGACGCCGGCGGTCTGGCCGTTGCCGAGCAGTTCATAGGTTTCGGGGTCATCCAGCGGGATATTTTCCAGCGTAAACTTTTTCCCGTGGCGCTGCTCGATCAGGTCACAGGCGCGTGCCATGATGGTAAGGGTGGCCAAACCCAGGAAATCCACCTTGAGCATCTTGAGCTTCTCCAGGATGCCCATTTCAAACTGGGTGACGATCTTGACCGGCGTCTCTTCGGAATTGCTGGTGGGGCGATGGAGCGGCAAATACTCGATGATGGGTCTGTCCGAGATCACCACACCCGCGGCGTGCGTCCCGGCGTTGCGGACAACCCCCTCCATTTTGGAGGCCGTATCGATCAATTCACGCAGGTGCGGGGCAGACTCGTACGCCTCTTTCAGGTCCGGCACTTTCTCGATGGCCTCTTTCAATGACATCGGCTTGCCAGGGATGTTCGGCACCATCTTCGCCACCCGATCCACTTCGTTGAGCGGGATATCCTTCACGCGACCGACATCCCGCAATGCAGCCCGCGCCCCCAGCGTCCCAAAGGTGATGATCTGGGCGACCTTATCCTGCCCGTATTTCTTGACCGCATATTCGAGCATCTCCGCCCGGCGGTCGTCGCGAAAGTCCAGGTCGATATCCGGCATGGAAATGCGCCCCGGGTTCAGGAAGCGTTCGAAGATCAGGCCATGCTGAATGGGATCCACCAGGGTGATATCCAGGCAATAGGCGACGATCGAACCGGCGGCCGAGCCGCGGGCGTTATACCAGATACCCCGTTCGCGTGCATACCGGCACAGGTCCCATACGATCAGGAAATAGGCATCGAATCCCATCTGGTGGATGATGCCCAACTCGTAATTTAGACGTTCATTGACATCGGGGCTGTTTGCGCGCCCCTGGTAGCGCCGCTGCCGGCCATCCTCGCACAGCCCCCGCAGATAGGTTTCTGCCGTATGGCCGGCGGGAACATCGAAATGCGGCAGGCGGTAGTTATCCACATCCAGGTTCACCTTGCAGCGCTCTGCAACCGCCAGGGTATTTGCCAGCGCATGGGGCACCTCGGCGAACAGGCGCGACATTTCCTGCGGCGAGCGCAGGTGATAGGATGGGTCGGTCATGCGCATCCGGTCAGGATCAGAGAGCACGGTGCTGGTCTGGATGGCCAGCAGGATATCCTGCAACTGGGCATCTTCTTCGTTGATGTAGTGCACATCGTTGGTGGCAATGAAGCGTGCATCATAGCGATGCCCCAGTTCCAGCAGGTGCTTGTTGATCGTATCCAGTTCGGGGATATCGTGCTGCTGGAGCTCCAGGAAGAAGTGATCCGAACCGAAAACCTCGTAATACCAGTCCAGCGTCTTCTGGGCCTGTTCCACCTGTCCCTGCTCCAGCAAGCGCGGCACCTCGGCCGACATGCAGCCCGAGGAGCAGATCAATCCTTCGGAATGGCGCGCCAGGAATTCCTTGTCGATGCGCGGGTAGTAATAGAAGCCTTCCAGTTGGGCCGTGCTGGCGATCTGGAGCAGGTTCTTGTACCCGGTTTCGTTTTCGGCCAGCAGGAGCAGGTGCGAGGATTTTTTATCTTCCCGGGGCTCGCGCGCCAGCATCGAGCGCGCCGCCATGTACGTTTCCAGTCCAATGATGGGTTTGATGCCGGCTTCCTTGGCGGCCTGGTAGAACTCGATCACCCCGAACATCGTGCCGTGATCGGTTATGGCCAGGGCAGGCATCCCCATCTCCTTGGCGCGCGCCACCAGCTTCTTGATGTTCGAGAAGCCATCCAGCAGGGAGTATTCGGTGTGAACGTGGAGGTGAACGAAGGACATGGTTGGCTCGTTGGCAGGTTGTCACGTTGACAAGTTAGCGCGTTCAACTGAAAAAGGTGCAACTTGACATGTGAACGATGGGAAGATTATAGCACGCATGTTTCAAAATAAACCCGCCGTTTGGCTTAAAAAATCGCTGGAGTAACAATCATGCCCGGTGGAAGATCCTGCCGGGCATGATAAGGGAAATGAACTGCTGTGCTAAAGGGGATTATTCCTCATCGGACTCATCATCTTCATCTTCTTCATCATCCTCATCAACATCCACCAAGAATCCCTCATCCTTCAACTGCTGCAACTCCTCGACTGCCATCCCGCTAACTTTCATATCCACCAGTTCATCGACTTCGATATCCGGCGAGATGCTGCGCGCCTGCTGGATAAACTCAGGAGTGATCTTGTGGATGGCCAGTTCAACCAGTTCATCGATATCGGTAGTGTCGACCCCAGCTGCCTGCAAGCTGCGGATGTATTCCGGTGTGACCTTGTGGATGGCACATTCGATTACTTCATCCAGGTCGAGTTCGAAGCCCGCGTCTCGCATAGCGCGGATGGTTTCTGGTGTAACCTTGTGGATCGCACATTCGGCGATCTCGTCCGCATCCAGGTCGGTGATACCAGCCTGACGTAGATCAAGAACGTACTGGGGTGTCACGTTGTGGATGGCCAATTCAACCAATTCGTCCACATCGAAATCGGACAGGCCGGCTTCCCGCATGCCACGGATGTAATCCGGCGTAACCTTGTGGATGGCACATTCCACCAGTTCATCGCTGTCGAGATCGGTGATCCCGGCTTCCAGCAGGGCGCGGATGTAATCCGGTGTGACTTTGTGGATGGCAAATTCGCTTAGATCATCGATATCGATGTCATCCAGTCCCGCCGCGCGCATTTCCCGGATGTATTCGGGTGTCACCTGATGGATGCGCAGATTGACCAGCTCATCGACATCCATATCATCGAAACCCAGATCCACGATCCCCTGTACGTACTCAGGTGTGACCTTGTGCAGGCGCAGTTCATGGAGTTCTGACAGCTTGACTTTTTCGATCCCCAGCTTGCGTAATTCCACAGCCAGCCGGGTTCCCTCGCTGGGGGAATAACCCGTGGCAGTTGGGTCTCCGGAGATGACCCGTACCGTAGGCGGGTTTGGGGCTGGCTCGCTGGCAGCCAGGGCTTTGAGCAGTTGCTCGGCTTCCTCGGCTG
>JBFYSM010000165.1:0-7510 GCA_041301605.1 Chloroflexota bacterium
CGTTGAGTTCCAGTAACCAAAACCATTTTTGACAAACCTCCCCACCCCTGCTATACTGTCTCCAAAGGATTGACTTTACCTGCCTACTGTGGCAGTTGAAAATCTTACAATTTACTTCCCCTTTCTCCCCTGCCAACGGCAAGGGGAATTTTGTGTTTTGTTTTCAAATCCAGTGGGGAAGCCAAAAAAGGAAAATAATGAGTAACGACAAGAAATTTCGCATCATCCCCCTGGGCGGTCTCGGCGAGGTTGGCAAGAACATGATGGCCTACGAATACGGCGATGATATCCTGGTAGTGGATACCGGTATCATGTTCCCCGAGAACGACATGCTGGGGATCGATTACATCATCCCCGATTTCCAGTACCTGAACGATAAAAGCGAGCGCGTCTGTGGCATTATCATCACCCACGGCCACGAAGACCACATCGGCGCCATCCAGCACGTACTGGACCGCATCCCGGCCCCGGTCTACGCCACGCCCCTGACGCGCGGCCTGGTCGAGGTCAAATTGAGCCGCAACGGCCTGCTCGGGAAAGCTGACTTACGCACTGTTAAGGCCGGCGAGACGATCCAGATCGGCCCCTTCCTGGTTGAGTTTGTCCACGTTTCACACTCGGTCCCGGATGCGGTTGGGTTGGGCATCACCACTCCCGCCGGGTTGGTGGTCCACTCGGGCGACTACAAGTTCGACCATACCCCAGTGGATGGCTGGCCGACCGATTTTGCCAAGCTGGCCGAGTTCTCCCAGCGCGGCGTGACCGTCCTGTTGGCAGATTCGACCAATTCCGAGCGCCCCGGCTGGACAGCTTCCGAAAAAGCCATCACCCCTGCGTTCGATGAAGTTTTCCGTACCGCGCCAGGACGGATCATCATCGCCACCTTTGCATCGCTCATCTCGCGCATGCAACAGGTGGCTGATATGGCTGTTCACTATCAGCGCAAGATGGTTTTCGTCGGCATGAGCATGGTGGATAACGCCAAGATGGCCCGCACACTGGGCTATCTGAAAATGCCGGATGATACCCTGGTCAGCATCGACGAAGCCCTGCGCCTGCCGCCCGAAAAAGTGGTGCTGATGTGCACCGGCTCGCAGGGCGAACCGTCATCCATCATTGGTCGGCTTTCTGCCGGTACCAACCGCCAGTTCGATGTACAGGAAGGGGATACGATCGTGCTTTCCTCGCACCCCATCCCCGGAAACGAGGAGGCCATCAGCAAGACCATCAACCGCTTGTTCCGGCGCGGCGCGGATGTCATCTACGAAGCCATTGCGCCGGTGCACGTCTCCGGCCACGCCAGCCAGGAGGAGCAGAAACTGCTGCTCAACCTGGTGCGCCCGAAGAACTTCATCCCCATCCACGGCGAACTGCGCCACCTGCGCCAGCATGCCCGCCTGGGACGCCAGGTTGGCATCCCGAAAGAAAACATCCTGGTAGTTGAAAATGGGCAGGTGATCGAACTCGTGGATGGCCGGATCCAGTTGGCAGAACGCATCCCCGGCGGCTACATTTTCGTGGAAGGCGATAGCATCGGCGAACTGCGCAAGGATGTGATGCGCGAGCGCGAGCAACTCGCCCGTTCCGGGATCTTCCTGATCGATATCAGCGTGGATAAATACTCCGGGCGGCTGCTCCACGAACCGGAGATCATCACGCGCGGCTTCGTTTCACCGGATGAAATCGAACACCTCCTGCCCCTCGTCCGGAAGAAAGTGACCGACATCGTCAACGGAAGCGGCCTGGATGATGAAAAGATCCTTTCGGAGCAGGTTCGCTCGCTGCTGCACCAGGAGACCGGGCGCAAGCCGCTGGTCATCGTGACCCTCAGCCGCACATAAAATCCCGCATATAAAACCAAACTCCCGCCAGATTTCACACCCGGCGGGAGATTTTTCTTTCAGCTACCAGCCATGCTCGCCGCGCAACGGCACGAACGCGACCGCAATCCCGGCTTCATGTTCGAACGTTGCCCCCACCCGGCGCCAGGTTTCGAGCCTTTGGAAGCCATATTCCCGCCCCACCGGCAGAACCAGCCGGCCGCCCTCTGCCAGTTGGTTCAGAAGCGGCTGGGGGACATCCGGCGCGGCAGCCGCCACCAGGATGCCATCATAAGGCGCATCTGCCTGCCAGCCCAGTGAACCATCACCAGCGTGGATGAAAACATTATCATATCCAAGTTCCGAGATCACCCTACCGGCTTGTTCGGTCAACTGCGGGATGATCTCCACCGTGTGAACTTCACCAGCCATTTGGGCCACTATGGCCGCCTGGTAACCGGAACCGGTGCCAACTTCCAAAACCTTCTCATCCCTCTGCAAGTGCAACAGATCCGTCATCAGCGCGACGATGTACGGCTGCGAGATGGTTTGCCCGTAGCCGATCGGCAGAGGGCCATCAGCATATGCCCAGGAAATATCCTCGTCGCGGACAAAACAATGGCGCGGCACGGCCTGCATGGCAGCCAGCAGGCGCGGGTCCCGCAGGCCGCGCCAGGCGATCTGATCCGCCACCATGCGCTTCCGTTCCTGAAGGTAATCCTGTTCTTTCCTCGCCAATCTACATAACCTTATTTGTTGGTATCATCTCAATAACTTGGGAGGCGGGGGGTGTGTGGTTGGCTTCGCCGACCACACACCCCCATCTTCCCCTATTTATTGAGAAGTTACATTTGTTATCAAGATCTTGGCAATCTGCCGGTCGATCTTGCCCATCGGGTACTGCTCCAGTTCACCAAGTTTCACCCAGCGAACATCCTGAACTTCAATTGCCCTGGGCACATCGCCATCCAGCAAACAGGAAAATGCATGCAAGGTTACACGGAAATGGGTATAGGCATGCTTGAATACCCCCATTTCAGCACCCACCTCGATGCCAACGCCCAATTCTTCGCGTATCTCTCGTTCGAGACAGGCAGACAGGCTCTCGCCTGATTCCTGCTTCCCGCCGGGGAATTCCCACATCCCGCCCAACAACCCCTTTGATGGACGTTGCGCCAGCAAAACTTCATCTCCACGTTGGATGACCGCGGCTGTGACGGTCACATGGGGGATCTCCGGCTTCGGTTTCATCACTGGTCGCTTTTCCTGTGTTCCATTGGCAAAGGCCCGGCAAAACTTTGCTACCGGGCAATTTCCGCAATCCGGGTTGCGCGGCAGGCAGATGGTTGCACCCAGGTCCATCAAGGCCTGGTTGTAATCGCCGGCGCGGCCTTTCGGCAGGTGTTCATCGGCCAGGGATTGCAACTTCTTCTTACCGGCAGGAGAATCGGCCACCACTGTTACATCGAACAGGCGGGCCAGCACACGGCGGATGTTGCCATCCAGGGCTGCCACATCCAGGTCAAAGGCCAGGGAAGCGATCGCGGCCGCAGTGTAATCCCCCACCCCGGGCAAACGGCGCAACAGTTTCGGGTTCCGCGGGAGATTGCCGCTGTGTTCCACCATCACCTGCCGGGCAGCGCGGTGCAGGTTGCGCGCCCGGCTGTAGTATCCCAATCCTTCCCACAGTGAAAGCACTTCCTGTTCTGAAGCCTTTGCCAACGCCTTAATAGTTGGGAAGCGCATCATCCAGTTCTGGTAATATGGGATAACGGTTTCCACCCGGGTTTGTTGGAGCATGATTTCCGAGATCCAGATCGCGTACGGATCTTCGATCCCGCGCCAGGGCATGGGACGCGCATTTTTATTGAACCAGGTTAACAGGGGTTTTACAAAAGTTTTCATGCCGGAATCAAAAGGCCAGCGTCAGTCCAGCACGGTGGCCGTAAAACTAGAACTGGAAGCCGCCCCTGGCCGGAACCAGCTTGTAACCGAAATTCGCCACGAACGTGAACAACTTTTCCTGCAACTGGCTCCAATCCTTTGAAGCCATGATTCGTTTCGCACTGTTTGCATCCGGCGCGAGCATGCCAACCTGGATTTGGGGATAATCCCCGTAGATCGTTGCCCAGGCTTCAGCAGGTTCCAACCCCAGCCGTTGGATGCCGGGGATGAACTCACCAATCACGAACTCGAAGTAATCCTGTTCGTGTTCCGGTGCGATATCCCATGTCATGATCAATTTTACAGGCATGTTTTCCTATCCACTCTGGACATCCAAAACGATCACTTTCGTTTCATCTGGCAGGGCCGAACGGGAAATCTTCAGGCCGGGCTGGCTGGGCTCATCGTGGAGACCCATTTCCTTCAGGAATTTACCCAAAGGATCTAGCTGGAGTTTACAGTCCTTGGTGGCATAGTGCATCGGGATGACAATATTCGGCTCCAGCAGGCTGATCACTTCGGCCGCCTTGGCCGCATTCAAACCACCGCCGCTGCCCACCGGGACCAGGGCGATGTTCACCGTTCCGAGAGCTTCGATTTCCGCCTGGGAGGGCACTTGTCGCAAGTCACCCAGGTGTGCAACCGTCAGGCCATTGTAATCAAAAACATACAGGGTATTCCGCGGAGCATCCGCATTTTTCTTCCCATGCCCATCCGTCTGCACACCGGTGATGAAGACGCCGCCGATCTCGAACTCGCCCGGTCCTGTTATATCATGACTGTAACCTTTGACTGCGCCCAGGTTATTATGGCCGGTTGCATCGTGGCTGACGGTGACGATAGCCGCGGTCAGTGTTATGGGTTCATATCCCACAACCGTGTGATCGAATGGATCGGTAACCACGGTAGCCATATTGCGTTCGGTCAAACGGAAGCAGGAAAGTCCATACCAGATAATATCCATGAAGAAGAAAACCTCCACGGTCAATTATACCCGCATCCAGATTGACCAGATGGGGGATTGAATTCCTTTGGATAACGGATTATAAACAAGGCATGCGCAAAACCATCTTGCTGGGCATGGTGCTCCTGTCGATTTCGGTTGCCTGCGCCGTTCCGACAACGCAGAACCCGACAGCTACGCTTCATCCAACTCCATGGGAGGAAGCTGCTGGGGCACTATGGGTGCGCATCCTTTCGCCAGCAGATAACGAAATTGTGACTGCCCGGTCTGTAGAAGTGCAGGGGGAAGCGCCGGCTGATACAGTGCTTTCCATCAACGATGAAATCCTGGTCGTTTCGGCTGATCAGGCATTCTCACTCCCTGTCGAACTCGAAGAAGGCGTGAATGTGATCGAGATCGTCGCAAGTGATTATGATGGCAATGAAGTCTTTTTTATCATCACTGTAACCTGCCAACCATAGGAGGCCTGCTATGAATAAACGTTGGATGATCTATACACTTGTCCTGCTCTTGGTCGTATTCTTTGGGGCATCCCAGGCGCTTGCCAGCCCGGTGGATGTTACCGTTGCCAAGAAAACGCCTGGGAAAACTCCCGGCGCACAGGCTACTGAGCGTGCCATCGAACGCGCCGCCGACCAGGCAGACGATGATGACAATGAAGAGAACAATGGCAACGGCAACTCAAAGGGAAAACCGGTCAACATCAAGGGCATCCTGGTCAGCGTGGACGCAGAAAGCCTGGAGATTAAACTCTCGGATGATTCGATTGTCACTGTAATGATTACAGAGGAAACCCGCATCCAAATCCCAACCTTGGGCAAAGATGCCGCCATCGAAAACCTGGTGCCGGGTGTACAGGTTGGGGTACAGGCTCGCGAGGATGAAGATGGGCTGCTCATCGCCAAGAGCATTACCGTGATCCCCGGCAAAACCACCAAAGTTCACCGGATCGGCATCGTCACAGAGTACCTGGAGGGAGATAGCATCACCATCGAGGCAAAAGATGGTGAAAGTTATACCTTCGCCATCACTGAAGATACAAAAATCCTGCCAGCCTCCCGTGCGGATGGACTGGAAGAGGGTGTAAGGGTTACCATCATTGCCCCGCGGGATGTGACCGGTGGCGAACCGACCGCCAAGGGAATCTTCATCCACCCGACGAAAACGACCGAACCGTAATCATGCCGGCACCAAGCTTGAAAGCCAGAGCCACGTCCGCCGCCAGAGTCGAATCGCACTTTGGCGGCGATCCTTTAAATCCGCACGGCTACCGGCTTGCCATTCCCGCCGGTCGCGCCAACCGCTTCCGCCTTGCACAATTGGATGATTATTCCTCCCTGCCGCGCCGGAAACTCCCCTGGCATCCGCCTCTGACCCTGGGCCTGCGCGCCCGCGTCTCGGAACGGGATCTACCCGGCACCTGGGGTTTTGGCCTGTGGAACGATCCGTTTGGGTTGTCGCTGGGCTTCGGAGGGACGGCCGGACGCCTGCCTGCCCTGCCCAATGCGGCCTGGTTCTTCCACGCTTCTCAAGAGAATTATCTCTCCTTTCGAGATGACAAACCCGGCCATGGCTTCCTGGCTCAATGCTTTCATTCCCAACCCTTCCATCCCTTGCTCATTCCTGCGGGTCTGGCCTTGCCTTTCTCGCCGAAAAGGACTCGCAACCTGCTTGGTCGTATTATCGATGAAGATTGTGCCCGCCTGAGCATAGACGTGACTCAATGGCACGAATACCGGTTGGAGTGGAGTCCGCAGCAGGTGGCCTGGTGGGTGGATGATATGCTCATCCTGGAATCACCCATCACGCCGCGTCCGCCGCTGGGGCTGGTCATCTGGATGGATAACCAGTTTGCAGCCTTCCGGCCGGATGGGAAGTTG
The DNA here is from genome assembly GCA_041301605.1 of Chloroflexota bacterium. GTDB lineage: Bacteria > Chloroflexota > Anaerolineae > Anaerolineales > Villigracilaceae > VGNO01. The sequence goes on from JBFYSM010000165.1 coordinate 6,609, forward strand.
CAGTGGGGGTTGCAGGAAAATCCGCCCGCCTGGATGGAGATCGAACAACTGAACGTGGACAGCAAGAACTAAAAGGCTCCAGTTTTCCCGGAGCCTTTTGATAGCCAAGATGCGATCACGCTTTCTTCGCTTTTGCCCGCAGCAAGCGTATCACTGCAACCACCAGGCCAATCCCAAGGGCGATGACGCCCAGCCAGTTGTAGGAAAACGGCAATTCGAAAGGCAGTTTGCGGACCAACGTATCGAGCAGGAGCCCCAGGATCAACAACCCGGCGAACAACCGGTTATGGTAGAAACAGAAACCCGAAAACCAGGTAGGCCATAAGGCCTCGAGGCCCTCCGGCGGGCCATCGGGTCGCGGCTTGGAAAGAACCGCCACCGCGTACAGCAACCGCTGCCCGGCAAACAGGATCAGGAGCATGAAGGTGGTGAAGAAGCCTGTCGCAACCATGTAAATGATCACAGCATAAGCGATCAAAAGGGTGGCGATATTGACGATGCGGGCGAATGTCTGGCCTACACGCACCGGGAAAGTACCCACGCCCTTTATCTTATCATCCTGCATCTTGTCGATGTGCTTGCCGATGTTGATGCTGGCAACGCTCAAGCCAAAGGGTACGCCCGCCAAGGCTACATTCCATAGGTTGGCAGCATCCCCTCCCTTGCCTGCTGCAAGGACAAAGTAAACGCCTGCGATCATGATCGGTCCCCAGATCAGGAAGATGGATAGTTCGCCCAGCGCCCAGTACTTGAGCGGCCAGGTGTAGAACAGCAATACCACCGCCCCGAAGGCGAACAACCCGATCACAACCGGCGAGAAGTTGGTATAGAACAGGGCATACACACCCGCCAGGGTCGCGAGCACGCCACTGACCAGGAACCAGCGGATCTGTTGTTTCTTG
>JBFYSM010000176.1:0-4901 GCA_041301605.1 Chloroflexota bacterium
CTTTGCCATATACCAGGAAAGCCACCTCAGCAGCGTAAAGGAAAAAGCGTTCGATATCCGGGGAGAATTCAGTCGCTTTGTTGTAACACAGGGCAACGCCGGCTTCATGCAGCCGATTTGCGAGTTCTTTGCCGCCATCCAAAAGCACAGACTGTTCGGCAGCGGTTGAGCTCAAGAAACGCTCTACAAATTGCTTGTATTCGTCATCAAGGGTCATATTGTATCTTTTCACCAACCAGTGTGGTTCAGGAACAGCCGCGGGGCGGACAAGATATAATCCCCATTTTACCGCCAGAATCCCCTAGCAGACCCCGGCCGAATCTCTGCCCTGATCGAACACTGATCTTAAAAAGTTTTTCCTTGGTCACGATGCTCTACATCGTGATCTTCGCGGGACGCGGAACATCCGGCAGGCTTCCCGGCGCGGAGCGCCGGGACAAGAAAAAACGGTTTATTAGGTTGCAATGCTTTTGTTCTCAGAGTTCTCAGTACTCGGTTCAGTCTTGGGAATAGGAATCATAGGAAGCCCATCTTTTAGTGTCTGGCGAACATACCATCCTAACTGAGTAAATTGAAACGCGGTATTCCCATTTTCGAATTCACCAGCAACACGAATTATCTTTTTGTCGAGTAATCGAGCAGTGGCCAAAGCATGCCAATTGGCAAGACCCTTAACCTGTCTGCCCCAAACGGTATTACGTTCATACTCGAAGGTGTGCTTGAGTAATTGCACCTCTTCCGCACTCAGTTGAGCCGTAGCTGTTTTGAAGCGAATATCTTCAAGCAGATTGCGTTCACGCAATCGAGCAACAAGCTCTTGGTTGAGACGCGTTCTTGCCATGTCAACATTCGTGAAATCGAGGCGCAAATGCGGAATGGTGCTGACATCAAACAGAAGTTTATCTGAGTCATCGCGGATTAATAACACTTCACTCGGTTGCCGACATGCAAGTGCGAGTCCAACTTCGTACATTACGTTGGCGTTCCGGTATGGTATCCCTGATACGGAATCTTTACCAATTGATGAAATGTCAGCAACAACCATTTGGGAATGTGCAATACCATTCATAATGCTGGTAAGAATCGAGTCACCAGATTTTGAGATGTCAACACGGCAAGCAGTTAAAGGAACATCATTAACTAAAGTACTCTAAATAGCAGGTGCAATTACTTTGTTAAATCGATCATCGTATTGCGGGGCAAAACTCATAGCTACGAAGATCTGTGGATTTAGATCCATACCCCAATATGTTTCTAAAAATGTGTTTGGATGCATTTTTATTCGTTTACCTCTTGCAACCTATTTTTTGGAGCTGCCAATTGGCAGGTGAACTGCCTAAAGTATAGACAACATGCAGGAATGGGTCAAGTGGCTTCTTGTTCGATTATTGCTCTATACAGAAAATCAGCCTTCCCAAATACGCTTGATAAAGCACCGCCTGCGCTTGTGCTGGCGCTTTTCATAATACTTCCACTGCCCCTGCACGTTGGCGTTCGTCTCCAGTTCGGGGTTGGTTTCCACTTTGGTCACGCCGATGCGGTTGAACACAGCCTGCATCTTGTTCATCAGGATGGCGTTGACGCCCTTGCCCTGGTATTCCGAGCGCACCGCCACCAGGTACAGGTCAGCCCGTTCGTTCTTTTTGAGCGCCCCGAGCAGGTGGATGAACCCGAACGGGAAGAGCTGCCCGCGCCCCTTCTGGAGCGCCTTCGAGAGCGACGGCATGGTGATGCCAAAGGCCACCATGCGTCCATCCTGGTCGAGCACCACGGGAACGAAATCGGGGGTCACGAAGCCAAAATACTGCTTGATGTAAGCCGCAACCTGCTTCTCGGTCAGCGCCACGAAACCATACAGGTGGGCATATTCATCACACAGCAATTGGAACAGTTCCGGCGCATAGGGCAACAGCTCTTTCTTGCTGCGGACTTCCAGCAGCTCGAGCTTGTTGCGCCACAGGGCAATATCGGCGATGCGGGCGATCGTCTCGTTCGGCTCGGGTGGAACCTGGACCTCGTATTCCATCCAGTCGGTGTCCTTGGCATAACCCAGCTTTTCGAGGTGTTGGGGATAGTAAGGATAATTGTAGATGGTGGCCAGCGTGGCAAGTTCGTCGAAACCTTCCACCAGCATGCCTTCCCGGTCCATGTCGGTGAAACCCAGCGGCCCGTGGACAGCCTCCATGCCGGCCTCGCGTGCCCAGGCCTCGACCGCCCCGAGCAGCGTCGCGGACACAGCTTCGTCATCGATGAAGTCGATCCAGCCGAAGCGCATGTAACGCTCGTTCCACTTCTCGATGTGCAGGTGGTTGAGGATGCCCGCGATCCGCCCAACGATGTGGCCATCTTGATACGCCAGCCAGTAGCGCGCTTCGCAGTGTTCGAAGGCCGGGTTCTTGTCCCGCCGCAGGGTATTGAGATCGTCGAAGAAGAGCGCCGGGACGTAGTTCGGGTGGCCGCGGTAGAGGCTGAGCGGGAAGCGGATGAAGGCTTTCAGTTCTTTCAGGGTGATGACTTCTTTGATGGTGATAGTCATACAATTCTCCGACTTTTGGTTTCATAAGCAGTTCGTTGGTCGAGTAGGCGATGCTTTTCCGCCATATCGAGACCAACCATGAACAGAATCGCTTTGAGTTGTGGTCTCGATACGCCCCTCAAAAAGCATTCGGGGCTACTCGACCACCGCTTGTATCGCAAGTATCAGGCGGCTAGTTTTTCTTCTTCGTGACTCTTTGTGTCCGTTGTGTTTAGCATTCTCCTGCGCCGAGATGCTTGATGAAGCACCTCCGGCGCTTGTGCTGGCGCTTCTCGTAATACTTCCACTGGCCCTGCACATTGGCGTTCGTCTCCAGTTCGGGGTTGGTCTCGATGCGGGTGATGCCCTTTGCAATGAATAGCCGGTGGATGTTGTCCATCACGATCGCATTGACGCCCCTGCCCTGGTACTCCGGTTTGACCGCGATCAGGTACAGGTCGCCGCGCTCGTTCTTCCTGAGCGCCCGCATCAGGTGGATGAACCCGAACGGGAACAGCCGCCCCTGCGCCTTTTGCAGCGCCCGGGATAATGAGGGCATCACGATCCCAAAGGCGATAACCTGGTCCTGTTCGTTGAGCACCACCGTTATAAACTCTGGAGACATAAACCCCAGGTATTGTTCGATGGTGCGTTCGATCTGCACCTCGGTCAGCGGGACCGCACCGTAGATATCCTTGTATGCCTCGTTGTAGAGCTGGAATAATTTCCTGGCATAGGGGATCAGCTCCTTCTTGTCGGATTTGCGCAGCAGCTTCAACTTGTTGCGGCGGATGGCAATGGCTGCCACCCGTGCAATCTGCTCAACCGGTTCGCCCGGGACCTGGATCTCGTACTCCACCCAGTCGGTATCCTTCCCGTATCCCAGCCGTTCCAGGTGTTGGGGATAATAGGGATGGTTATAAATGGTGGCCATGGTGGAAAGCTCATCGAACCCCTCCACCAGCATCCCGGCGTGGTCCATGTTGGTGAAGCCCAGCGGCCCGTGGACGGCCTCCATGCCCTCCTGGCGTGCCCAGTCCTCCACCGCCCCGAGCAGCGCCGCGGATACTTCCGTGTCATCGATGAAGTCGATCCAGCCGAAACGCATGTAGCGGTTGCCCCAAATGTCGATGTAACGCTGGTTGAGGATGGCTGCGATCCGCCCGGCCAGTTGGCCATCCTTGTACGCCAGCCAGTAACGCGCCTGGCAGTATTCGAAGGCGGGGTTTTTATCCCGCCGGAGCGAGTTGGTTTCATCAGAGAAAAGTGCCGGTACCCAATACGGGTTGCCGCGGTAGATCGAGAATGGGAAACGGATGAAGGCTTTCAGCTCCTTATCTGTGGTCACCTCTTTGAGTTGGATCGACATGGTTTTCCCTCCTAAAATTCATGCCACTTGCGCAGCACATCCAACCGCGGCTGGATATCCGTCTCGGCATAGGGCGAGGGATCATCGGCCGGATCGAAATCGGTGCCGGTCAGGGCGCACAGGCAGGCATCCATGCCAGATGCAATGACTTCCGGGTTGTAACCGCCCTCCAAAACGAAGACAATTTTGCCATCGCAGTATCTTGCTGCCAAATCAACCAGTTTCCTGGCCAGGGCAAAGTACCCGGCGGAAGACAATCCCAGGGTGGTCAGGGGATCATCCCAGTGCGAGTCAAAACCCGCTGAAACGAAAAGCATATTGGGTGCGAAATGCTCGCCCAACGGGGTCAACACCTGGCTTGCAACCTGATCAAAAGCCTGGTTGCCGGAACGCGCTGGCAGGGGCAGGTTGACGATCCGGCCCCTGGCATGGGCGGCTTCCTCGATCCGCCCGCTGCCGGGGTAGATGTATTCCTGGTGGGTCGAGAAGTAGGCTAAGCGGCTTTCCTTCCAGAAGACTGCCTGGGTACCATTGCCGTGATGGGCGTCGAAATCAACGATCAGGACACGCTTCAGCCCACTATCGAGTGCCAGCTGAGCAGCAATGGCGATGTTGTTGAACAGGCAGAATCCCATCGGCCGGTCCGGTTCGGCGTGATGGCCTGGCGGGCGGACGATGGCGAAAGCATTTTTTGCTTCTCCATCCAACACGCGGCGGGTGCAGGCCAGTGTTCCCCCAGCGGCGCGGAGCGCATCCCGGTAAGATGTTTGCGTAACGTAAGTGGGTGCGTAATCGATGATCCCCGGCCCTTGCTGGCAGGCTGACTCCACGGCCTTGACCATTTCCGCGTCATGTACGCTTGCAATCTCTTCTGCACTGGCCGGCGCTGACTCGATCCAATCCAGGGAGGCGGCGTATGGTTTGTTTTTCAAGCCGGCTAGCAAGGATAACCGGCGCGGTTCCTCCGGATGCCCGGGGTACACGTGTTCAGGGGATGGGACAAGTGCGCATGCGGTA
>JBFYSM010000178.1:0-4864 GCA_041301605.1 Chloroflexota bacterium
GCGGCCGTAATCCTTCAGATCCTTGAATTCTTCCAGGGTGTAATAGCGGGCGATCGGCAGGTGCTTCTTGCTGGGCTGCAGGTACTGGCCGATGGTCAGGATATCCACGCCCCAACTGCGCTGGTCGCGCATGACGGCCTTGACTTCTTCGAGCTCCTCGCCCAATCCCACCATAATTCCGGATTTCACCAGCACATCAGGATCGAGCTTCCTGGCGTTGCTGAGCGTAGCGGCAGCCCACTCGTACTTGTCCTGCGGCTGAACTTGCTTGAACAGGCGCGGCACCGTTTCGACGTTATGATTGAGGATCTCCGGGCGGGCATCCATGACGATCTTGAGTGCCTCCAGCGAACCCTTGAAATCGGGGATGAGCACTTCGACCGAACAGCCCGGCAGCAACTGGCGGATGCGCCGGATAACCATCGCAAAGATGGGTGCCCCGCCATCGCGCCGGTCATCGCGGTTGACGGAGGTGATGACGGCATGTTTCAGCTCCATGGCCCTCACCGCCTGGGCAACGCGTTCGGCTTCCCCCCAATCCAACAGGCCGGGCTTTCCATGCTTGATATCGCAAAATCCGCAAGTGCGGGTGCAAACATCGCCCAACATCAGGAAGGTGGCCGTGCCAGTGCCCCAGCACTCGCCCATGTTGGGGCACATGGCCTCCTCACAGACCGTATGCAGCGACTTGGCGCGCATCAGGGTATGCAACTGCTCATAGGTTTTACCGGCCGGGGCGCGCACCTTGATCCACTCCGGGCGGCGGAGCGGGGTTGTGTTGACAGTTTCCGGATTGACCCGGTCACGGCTGGGGGGAACAGGCATCAGATCCTCTCTGTACCGCTAAATTATCGCAGGCGGGGTTTCATACGCCCTACAATTTCTTGACCCTTAGCTTCAGGCCTTCCACGGCAACAACCTCCACCTTATCCCCCTTGCGGATCTTTTCGGACCCATCAGCCAGAACCGCCGACCAGAGTTCCCCAGCCGCCTGTACCTGCCCATCCGGGTTGACGGCGGTCTTGGCAACGCCAATCTGTCCGGCCAGCGATTCCTGTCCGGTACGAACCGGGCGGCGCAGGGCGCGCAGGGCAAAGCCCAGGATGACAGCAAAGGTCGCGCCGGTCATGATGCCAACCAGGATGACAACTGGGAGCGAGACGCGCTGGAAGGTTGGAGTACCTGGTGAGTTGAAGAGAACCAGCGCGCCGACAATGAACGAGCCGACTCCGGCCACGGTCAGCGCGCCGTGCGTGGGAGCTTTGATATCCAGGATGAACAAGACAAATGCGATGATGAGGAATGCAATTCCGAACCAGTTGACGCTCAGCACACCCAGCCCATAGGCTGCCAGCGCCAGGCAGACCGCCCCGATGAACCCGGCCACCCAGCCACCCGGGCTGGAGATTTCGATCAGGATGGCCTGCACACCGATGGAAAGGAGCAGAACAACGATATTGGGGTTGGTAAGCATCAGCAGCAATTGCTCAATGAGCGTCATCCCGATATCTTCAACCACTGCGTTCTGTGTGTGCAGGGTAACACTGCCATCGACGGTTTCGACAGTAAAGCCATCGAGTTGATCCAGCAGATCATCCAGATCTTTGGCGATGAAATCCACCAGGCCGATTTCCAGGGCTTCATTGCTGGAAACCGCTTTGGATTCTTCGATGGTAGCTTCGGCCAGTTCGACCGCATCCTCCCCGCGCCGCTCGGCCAGGGAACGGACGGTAGCCTTCATGATCTCCTTGACCTTGGTCTCCATGGTCTCGCCCAGATCTTCGCCCTCCCCACCGACCGGGCTGGCCGCGCCAATGGTTGTCTCAGGCGCCATGGCCGCCGCGTGACCGGCCAGGGTGATGATCGTGCCCGCGGAGGCGGCCCAGGCGCCGCGCGGAGCGACGTAAACCACCACCGGCACCCGGCTGGCGCGGATCTCTTGCACCATTTCGATGGTGACATTGACATCCCCACCGGGTGTATTGAGCTGGATGATTAACACTTCCGCATCCTGCTGCCCGGCTGTCCGGATGCCGCGCGCCAGGTATTCTTTCATGGCCGGGAAGATGGCCCCGTCCATATCCAAAACCAGTGCCAGCGGCGCACCACTGGCAGCCTGGGCAGGTTGGGAAAATGCCGCCACTAGAAACAATAAAATGGGTAACAGGCGAATGATGGTTTTCATGGTAACCGGAATTATACTCTGATGCGTGGCGCTTGACCGGTAACATCCCTCACGGTAAAATCAGCCTGCATTTGCGGGAGTCGCCAAGTGGTAAGGCATTAGCCTTCCAAGCTAACATTCGCGGGTTCGAATCCCGTCTCCCGCTCTACGTCCAGGTGCTCCTGTGTCATGTGTTCCAGTGTCCGGTCCGTGACACGTGACATCGGAGCACTTGACACGCAACGGGCCCATAGCTCAGTGGTTAGAGCAGGCGACTCATAATCGCTTGGTCGCTGGTTCGAATCCAGCTGGGCCCACTTATAGAATCAATGCTTCTTAAAATTAGGAGTTGCGCCGTTGGGAAGGATTCGGGGGTGTGGTTGTTTTTTATTGCTAACTGGCATACGCGCCAGGCGTATCACCAATACACTACAACGTAGAGAGAATGAATAACTGGGTGCTCAACAAACCCTTCGCAAGGATGTATTTTTGCTGATAAAATATACTAAAATTGTCCAATTAATTCAATGAGGAAACCCCAATGGATGTGACCGCTCTTCAAACCTGGATCTCAGCCAACCCCGGCCTGGCATTAGGGGCTGCGGTAATCGCCTTCCTGCTGATCTACCTGCTGTCCCGCCTGATCTTCGGGCGCGGGCTGACCCACGTTGCCACCCTGACCAAGAACAAGTATGACGATATCATCGTCAAGAAACTGCGCCCCTACCGTGCTGCCCTGCTGGCTCCTTTTATAGTTCTCTATGTTTTCGCCTACCTTGCCCCGGACTACCAACCGATCATCGAGAAAACCGCCCTGTTCTTCATCCTGTGGCTTTCGGCGGTGACACTCAACGGCCTGATCGATGCCATCAACCAGGTCTACGAGAGCAGCCCTTCTTTCACCGGGGTCAGCATCCAAGGCTACCTGGATATCGTCAAGATCCTGATCATCATCGTCAGCATCATCCTGAGCATCTCGCTCATCACCGACGAATCCCCCATCTTGTTGCTGAGCGGTCTGGGTGCGCTCACGGCTGTCCTGTTGCTGGTCTTCCAGGATACCATCATGGCGCTCATCGCCAGCATCCAGATCTCGGCCCACAATCTGGTCAAGGAAGGTGACTGGCTGGAGGTCCCATCGTTCGATGCGGACGGCGTGGTAACCAACATGAGCCTGCACACCATCAAAGTCCAGAACTGGGATAAGACCATCACGGTCATTCCCACTCACAAGATCATCGAAACCGCCTACAAGAACTGGCGCGGCATGGAAGAGAGCGGCGGGCGGCGCATCATGCGTTCCATACCACTCGACCAGAACAGCATCAAGTTCTGCACGCCCGAGATGATCGAACGCTATGCCAAAATCGACCGGATCGCCGGTTTCGTGGTGGAGCGCCAGAAGTCCATCCTGGCTTACGAGCAGCGCAGTGGCGCGATCGATTCGCCTCTCGATGGACCGCAGGTCACCAATGTGGAGATCTTCCGCGCTTATGTGGAGGCCTACCTGAAGAGCCATCCCAAGATCCACACCCGCAAGATGGATTTCCTGGTGCGCGAACTGGCGCCCAGTTCGGCCGGCCTGCCAATTGAGATTTATGTTTTTACCAAAACCACAAAATGGAACGATTACGAGCACATCCAGGCCGAGATCATCGACCACCTGCTGGCTGCCGCGGCCTTCTTCGACTTGCGTGTCTTCCAGCAGCCCACAGGCTCCGACTTCGCCATGGCGTTGAAGGCAGCATAGATTAAGAAAGAGACCCGGTTTCCCGAAGGCCCCCGAAGGGGGTGAGAAACCGGGTCTCTGATTATTGGCTCAGAACGACGGGTTCGAGTGGGAGATTTCCAGGCCGTTGACCCGCATGAAGGCCGGGACGATCACCGCCGTGGGGTTGCGCGCCCCGTAACTGGCAGACGAGTTGTGCGGAACAGTCTGCTTCGACATCCAGGCCACTTTGTCGCCAAAGATATCAAGCAGGCTCTGGGTGATGCGCACATTGAACGGAACCACAACCGAGCCGTTCTGCTTGAGCAGCAAGGCCCCGAAGCGCGAACTGGCAGTGATAACGCCCTTCGATGGGTTGACGATGTTCATGTAGTGCAGGTACGGGATATAGAGCAAATCGTTCTCACGAGGCATGCCGACCAGGTCTTGCAAGGATGCTACATCCCTGTTGCCGCCGTCAAGCACCAGGCTGCGGTGCAGCACGGTATGACCGGTGGGTTTGGCGTCGAATTCATCGGCATCATCCTGGGTCCAGGTAAAGCCCTCAAAGACACCTTGGGTGAACAACGGGAAAGGCTTGCGGACCATGCCCATCAGGTCACGTTGGAAGGGGAATGTCTCGCGCCGGGTCGGATCATCGACAAGCGTGAACTTATCGGAGAACACTTTCTGCCCGACCTTCTCTTCGCTCATGAAGGAGAAGCCGCGCTTCCACATGCCGCCGCTGATGCCGATCCAGTTCATGAATCCGACCATCTGACCGATGGCGGTTGCGCCGAAGACAATGTCATAAGTGCCGGTCGGGAGCTGCTGGCGCGGCTCTGTTTGGAAACGCTCCAGGAGGAAGGATAAATCCTGATGGATGGGAGCCGGATCGAGGTCCGTTTTGCGCTGCGCTGACCCACCGGAGGAGATCTCCCATTTTTCGGTGGCATGCGCCAGGACCGTGGTGATCTGGGCATCGGTGGTTG
>JBFYSM010000204.1:0-9160 GCA_041301605.1 Chloroflexota bacterium
TCCGGGATGAACAAATACACCATCCTGTTCACAATCGACTATCCTTATGATGGCTTCCCGCAGGAGATCGTGCTGTACTTCACTTCCAACTATGTCGAGAAGCAGCCCCATGTTGGCATGACCTGGATCACACCCGATGGGCGTGAGATCAACATGGGCAGTTTTGCGATTGGGTATAACGAGTCCTGGTATGCATCTCAGGATTCCAAGTTGCAGCGCAAGCTGGGCATGGTTCCACAGGATGGCTTGTTTGCCAACCCGGATCTGGATACCCCCGTGGCCCTGGAAGGCACCTACCAGCTTCGGGTGGATGCCTTCACCTTTGAAGCCGATTCGAATGTGGATGTCAAGATGGTGCTCTTCGGGCAGGTGCATGGCCTGGCTGGCACCGACCACCAGCGCCGAGACCTGATGGTGGCCCTGTTGTGGGGCACCCCGATCGCCCTGGCCTTCGGCCTGCTGGCAGCCCTGGGCACCACCCTGACCACCATGATCATCGCCGCCATCGGCACCTGGTATGGCGGCTGGGTGGATGGCATCATCCAGCGCATCACCGAGGTCAACCTGGTGCTGCCGTTCCTCTCCATCCTGATCATGATCGGCACGTTCTATTCCACCAATATCTGGCTGATGCTGGGGGTGACGATCCTTTTGAGTATCTTCGGTGCGGCGATCAAGAACTACCGTTCCATCTTCATGCAGGTCAAGGAGTCACCCTACATCGAGGCTGCCCGGGCGTATGGCGCCAAAAGTGGACGGATCATCATCCGCTACCTGGTGCCGCGCATCATCCCGCTGCTCATCCCGGGACTGGTGACCCTGATCCCCTCCTACGTGTTCCTGGAGGCCTCGCTGGCGGTGCTGGGTTTGGGCGACCCGACCCTGCCCACCTGGGGCAAGATCATCAACGATGCCCAGGGGAATGGTGCCCTGTACAACGGATACTACTACTGGATACTGGAACCGGCTGTCCTGTTGATGTTTACCGGCCTGGCCTTTTCCTTGGTCGGATTCGCCCTGGACCGCATCTTTAACCCCAGATTGAGGAGTCTGTAATGGCAACAACAGATAAAACCTTGTTGCGTTGTGAAGATCTTTATCTGCACTTTCAAACCGGGAAAGGTGCGGTGCGAGCTGTGGATGGAGTGGATTTTGATCTGGCATACAATGAAGCGGTTGTCGTTCTAGGCGAGTCTGGCTGCGGGAAGACAACCCTGGCAAAAGCCATCCTGCGCCTGTTGCCTCGCAATGTATCCAAATATAGCGGGAAGGTTTACCTGGATGGAACGGATATCATGGCTCTGGGCGATGAGGAATTCCGTCGTGATGTGCGCTGGGTCAAGATGTCCCTGGTGCCGCAGGCGGCCATGAACTCCTTGAACCCGGTCCTCAAAGTGGGCGATCAGGTGGCAGAGCCGTTGATGGTTCATCATGGCGTAAAAAAAGAGGATGCGCTCCAACAGGCGCATAAGATGTTCCAGCACGTTGGTGTTCCGGATGCTTTCCTGAGCCGTTATGCCTTTGAACTGAGTGGTGGTATGCGCCAGCGTGTGGCAATTGCCATGGCGTTGGTCACTGCGCCCAGCCTGATCATCCTGGATGAACCAACATCTGCATTGGATGTGCTGACCCAGGCCAACATCTTCAATGTGCTCAAGCGCATCAAGCATAACCTGGAGACCAGTTATATCCTGATCACTCACGATATTGCCACCTCCAGCGAACTGGCCGATAAGGTGGCAGTCATGTATGCGGGTCAGATTGTGGAAGTCTGTGATTCAGCCCGTTTCTTTGCCAATCCCCTTCACCCGTATTCGCAGAAACTGATGGCCAGTGTGCCTCGCCTGCGTGGGGAAACAGAGTTGGAATTCATTACCGGGCAACCCCCCAGCCTGTATGATTTACCTCCCTCCTGCCGATTTGCCCCGCGTTGTCCGTATCGTTTTGAACGCTGTGAGGAAGATCCGCCCATGATCAACAAAGAGGGACGCCAGGTTAAGTGCTGGCTCCATGCTTAACCGAGGAGCATAGGAATGTCACCGAAAATAACAAAACAGAATGAACCGGAAATGATCCAGACAGCGAAGGATTCGCGCAAGCAAAATGTCGCCTTGCTGCAAATCCAAAACTTACGCGTCTGGTTCGAATTGCGGCGGTTTGGCTTTGGCGTGGCCGGGCATGTCCGTGCAGTGGATGGGGTTGATTTCGAACTGGGATACAGTGAAGCCATTGCCGTGGTCGGTGAGAGTGGTTGTGGCAAGTCAAGTTTGATGAAAACCATCCTTGGCCTCTATGAACCCACCGAAGGCGCGGTGATCTTCGAAGGCACGAATGTGAGCGAGATGGGAACCAAGGGCCTGCGCTGGTATCGTGCCAATGTGGGCTATGTCCAGCAGGATCCTTTTGGTGCATTGGCGCCTTTCATGAACGTTCATCGTATCCTCGAGGAACCCCTGATTGTCAATGGTGTTCGCGACCAGGCTGAACGCGAACAGCGCATCCGCAAGGTGTTGGAAGAAGTCAAGATGTTCCCCGTCGATGACTTCCTGCAGAAGTTCCCCCACATGCTGAGTGGGGGTCAGCAGCAACGCGTGGTCATTGCGCGGGCGATGATCATGGAACCGAAGCTGATCGTGGCCGATGAGCCGGTATCCATGCTGGATGCCTCGGTGCGGGTGGAGATCCTCAAGCTGCTCCGCAACCTTCAGGAGCAACACCACCTGGCCGTGATCTACATCACCCACGACCTGGCAACGGTGCGCTATTTCTCTGAGCGCATCTTCGTGATGTACGCCGGGAAGTTGGTCGAGAAAGCCAGTGTGAGGGAGTTGCTTTACAATCCCAAGCATCCCTATACCCTGGCTCTCCTGACGGGCACCTCCGAGCCGGATGCGGAAAATGCCAAGAGCTTCAAGGAAGTCCCGCCTGGCGAACCGCCCAGCCTGGTCACCCCGCCTCCCGGTTGCCGTTTCCATCCCCGCTGCGCACAGAAGATCGATGGTGTTTGCGATGTGAAGGAGCCACCGGATTTCCAGGTGGCCGAAAAGCACCTCGTGTCTTGTTGGTTGTTCGATCAAAAATGAGAGACTGGGATCCCCGGGCGATGATCGCCCTTGGTTTTGTGTTTGTTCTGCTTGGCGCAGTCCTGCCATTCCTGATTGTCATGCAGATCCTTAAATCCACCCTGTTCTTGAATTTCTTCTCCTATGCAGTATCGTTTACAGGTTTGATGTTGGGCGTGATCGGAGCGGCATTTTATGTGCGGCAGACAAAGAACAAGAATCGAAGAGATGAGTAATTGCTGATATAGCCGGATAAGATCAGGGAAGTGCCTTCTGAAGGGCGCTTCCCTGATTTATTTCTTTTCAACACTGCGATAAGCGATTAGGGAGGCTGCCTCCATTGGAAAAGAAAAGGAATGCTTCTCTAGAGGGTTGTCATTCTCGATGGATTTCAGTACACTGGGCTTGCGCACATTTGTCGCGCAGCTCAAATCCGAACTGGAGGATGGATGACGGACGAATCCCGGCTTGTTGAATCTCAGAACCAATTGGGTAATGGGTTCCAACGAGGTATATTGAATACCCTCAAGCGGGTGTTGGAATATACCTTTATCAAAGTGATTACGCTGGTTGTTGCGGTGGCTATTGGGCTGTATCTGGCCATCCTGGTTGCCAACATCGGCGGGTATATCGATGAGATATACCAGGGAATTGTGAATGAGACGGTACGTGGGATTGCACTCAGCGGGGAATTCAAGAACATGCCTATTGAACAAAAAGAGCAGGAACTGGCGAAGATCCAGTGGCAATTGGAGGAAAGCTATGGGTTGCATGAGCCATTCCTGTTGCGCACCCTCAGGTTGTTCCGGCACAGCATCACCCTTGACCTGGGGGAGGCGCGTTTTTCGTATAATTTTGTCAGCCGCGATCAAGTTAAAAACCTCATTCTGGAGACCCTTCCCTACACCCTTCTTCTGACAGGCTTGGCCAACATCCTGGTATTTGTAACCAGTGTTTTGTTGGCGTTGAAGATTTCCAGGAAGTATGGCAGCTTTCTGGACAAGTTCATGATTGCGCTCTCTCCATTATCGTCAGCGCCCAGTTGGGTCATTGGGGTTCTGCTGATCGTGATCTTTGCGGCGGGTCTCCACATCTTACCGTTCCCGCGGCAGGTGGATATCCTGGCGGCTGAAAATTGGATCAGTTACGTGCCCTACTTGTTCCAGTATATGATCCTGCCATTTTCAGCTGTCTTTTTGGGGGCATTCTTCCAGAGCGTATATGCTTGGCGAACGTATTTCCTGATCTATTCGGGCGAAGAATATGTCGAGATGGCCAAGGCGCGTGGCTTGCCATCCAATATGGTCGAACGTTCCCATATCCTGAAGCCAGCCATGCCCTACCTGATTACCAGTTTTGCCCTGATGATGATTGGTCTCTGGCAGGGATCGATTGCCCTGGAAGTGCTTTTCTATTGGCAGGGGATTGGCAACCTTTTCATCCAGGCGGTCAGACGCTTCGATGTCCAGTTGGTTATCGGCATTGTAGTGGTCTTTGCATACCTGTTGGCGGCTACAGTCTTCATCCTGGATATCATCTATGCTGTTATCGATCCCCGCGTCCGGATCGAGGGCCGGGGTTCCTCTTTGCGTTCTGAAAGGAGGCTCAAGGGCTGGGGCCGCCTCCGATTGCAGAAGAGCGCTTCAACGGTGCTCCGTAAGAACTGGTCAAACCCATTTTCAGACGAGGAGAAACGCGCCTATCGCCAACAGAAGAACACTTTTCAGAGGAGGTGGAGGAATCTTGCACCAATCCTGAAGGAGATAAGACGCTACCCTTCGGCTGTGGTGGGGGTTGTCATCATCCTCATTTTCGTTGGGGTGGCTATCTATGCGCCTTTTGCTGTTCCATATGAGGAGGCCATATCTGTCTGGCGGCGGGAGGAGAATGATTTCTACCAGAACCCGCGCATCGTTCCACCGGAGTGGATCAATCTTTTCCTCAAGGATGATCTGCCCAGCACACTCATCATGAACAGCCATAACGGGGAAGGGACCAAAATGGTTGAGGCGGTTTCAGCTGAGATGACCAAGATCACGATTACCTTTCCGTTCGATTATGAGTACAAGGCATTTCCCCAAGATCTGGTGCTTTTCTTTGAACCTACCTACGATGAAAAAATGCCCCTGGTTTCCATGATCTGGGTGCGGCCGGATGGCCTGGAGATCAACCTGGGCCAGCAATCGGTCACCCACTCCAGGAACGCTTATTATCTTTCCCAGGATGAGTCCATCCGCCGCAGGCTGGGGGATATCCCGCTGGAGGATTCCTTGTTTGCTGATGGTGAAGTGGATGGGACACTACCCCTTCCCGGATCCTATGAGATGCGGATCACCAGTTTTGTCTTTGAGCCGGACGCAGACATGGATGTGGAGATGGTGTTATACGGGCGTGTATACGGCCTGGCCGGCACCGATCATCAGCGCCGTGACCTGATGGTTGCATTGCTGTGGGGCATGCCAGTGGCACTATCTTTTGGGATCTTGGGTGCAGTTGTCACCAACCTGCTTTCGATGATCATTGCTGCTTTTGGGGCCTGGTTTGGCGGTTGGGTGGATAATTTGATCCAGCGCATCACCGAGGTGAACATGATCCTGCCTACCCTCCCGGTTGCGATCATGGTGTTTATCCTCTATTCCAACACGATCTGGGCGATTCTGGGGGTTGTCGTCCTGCTCAGCATCTTTGGCAGCTCGGTCAAGAATTTCCGGGCGGCTTTCCTGCAGATGCGGGATGATCCGTACATCGAAGGGGCCAGGGCATATGGCGCTGGGAACTGGCGCATCATCACTCGTTACCTGGTGCCGCGCATCCTGCCCATCATGATTCCGCAACTGGTAATCATGGTTCCTGGCTACGTATTCTATGAGGCTACCCTGGCCTACCTGGGCCTGAGTGACCCTGTCCTGCCAACCTGGGGGAAGATCATTTATGATGCACTGACGATCGGGGCATATAAAAGCGATTTCTACTGGATCCTGGAGCCGATCGGGTTGTTGCTGATTACCGGCATGGCCTTTGCCATGCTGGGTTTTGCTCTCGACCGCATATTGAATCCCAAGTTGCGAGAGCAATAAAATCGGATTTTCGCCTGTGGTATCAAGAGCTACCAGACCACAGGCTTTTTGTTTTGTAAACCCCACAAGACTGTAAATCTGATAGAATAGCGCCATCTATGGCAAAATATCGCATTCTGATAGCTGAAGATCACCGGGAAGTCAGTCGGCTCCTACGCACCAGTTTGGAAACCTTGGATAACGATATGGAAGTGTTCGAGTGCCCATCCGGTGAAGAGGCCATTCTGGAAGCCTCACGTCGCCGTGTCGATGTGCTTGTTTCTGATTACCGGCTCCCGGGTATTTCGGGCATCGAACTGATGAACAAAGTGCGCCATTTCAATCCGGAAACGAAGGTGATCCTCATCACGGGACTGACTGACCCGAAGGTGCGGAAAGAAGTGGCTGAAGCGAGGGCTGATGCATTCTTCATCAAGCCAGTACCGATTGCGGATTTCCTGGATTCAGTGGAACGCCATCTTGGTCTGGTGGAAACCCTGCTTCCACCCGAGCCAATTGCACCTGAGAATGGTGATGCACATTCCACTCTCTCGGATCTCCTGGTCGGTTTGCGTCAGGAATTGCGCGCCCATGCTGTTCTCTTGATGAATGACCGGGGGCGCATCCTGGCGCGAGCAGGCGACTTGCCAGATGTTAGTGCGGAAGTATCCCTTACCGCCTCCTTGATGGCAATCTACAATGCCGGATTGAAGATACTTGAGTTGATTGGGCAAAAGGAACCCTCGAACTGGCATGTTTTTGCTGGGAGCGAATATGATATGGTATTTGCACCGGTTGGATTCAAACATGCCATGCTGATCGCCGGAAAGGATCTTGTCACCGAGGAAAAGGTGCTTGGTACGGTTGAAGTTTTTGTTTCATCCCGGCAGGTTATCGAAGATGCGCTGGCATTCATGGGGGTGGAGGCGAATGGACAGGTCGCGGCGGAAGCGCAGCGTGCATCCGAAAAAGCCAAGGTAGAACCCGAGAGCAATGGTTCTGAAGATATCGAACCGCTCCTCAAGCAAGCCAGGAAGAAGCTCAAAAAGGATGAGGTGGATGCCTTCTGGAGTGAGGCGGTGGACAAACAGAAAGCTGTTCCTACCAAACCAGACGTGCTCACTTATGATCAGGCTCGTCAAATGGGAATGGAACTTGGGGATGATAAATCCTGACATTGCCCATCTGGTGGGCCTGTGTTACAATTTTGCCCGCCCTGCCCGGGGCTGAACACACTGGGGCGTGGTGTAACGGCAACACACCGGCCTTTGGAGCCGTGGTTCTTGGTTCGAATCCAGGCGCCCCAGCCTGATTTTCCCGCCTGCAAGCGGGGCTTTTTATCCTAAATGGGCCTTGCACCGCCCCGCTGGCAGTGCGAGGCTTTTCTTAATTCAGGAGACGATACGGATGAGGATAACAGCTATTCTCCTTGCCGCTGGCCAGGGAACCCGCATGAAATCCATCCTGCCGAAGGTTCTGCATCCAGTTGTTGGGCAGCCAATGGTTTTCTATGCTTTACAGGCTGTCGCCGATGCCACTACGGAGAAACCGGTACTTGTTGTTGGGCATGGAGCGGAATCCGTGAAAAGGATGGTTGGCGAGGCGGCTCATTTTGTCTTGCAGGAACAGCAATTGGGAACCGGGCATGCTGTCATACAGGCCGGACCCATGCTGAAAGATAAAACTGACCTGGTGGTTGTAACCTACGCGGATATGCCTCTCTTGCAAGGCAGTACCCTCTCACGGCTTGTCGATGCCCAGCACGCCAACCCGGGTCCGCTTACCTTGTTGACCGTCATGGCCGATGACCCGCGCGGGTTTGGGCGGGTCATCCGAAAAACGGATGGGACTGTTCAGGCTGTTGTCGAAGAAGCCCAGGCAACCCCCGAACAGCTTACAGTCAGGGAACTGAATGTTGGTGCGTATTGTTTCTCGTCCGAATGGCTTTGGGATGCTCTGTCCCGTTTGCAGGTATCACCCAAGGGAGAGTATTACCTTACGGACACGGTTGGGCTGGCGGTCAGGGCCGGGTTGCCGGTGCAGGCTATCGTTCTGGAAGACCCGCTCGAAGCGATCGGGATCAACACCCGCATCCACCTGGCAGAGGCCGATCTGGCCATGCGAACCCGCATCAACCGGGAACACATGCTGTCTGGTGTGACCCTGATAGACCCGGTATCCACGTACATCGAAGCAGGTGTAACCATCGGTCGGGATACGGCCATCTGGCCGAATACCTATCTCCACGGCAAGACCGAGATTGGAGAAAACTGCCTGATCGGACCGGATACGGTTATTCGAGATTCAAAAATCGAGAATCATTGCAGGGTTTTGAAATCCGTTCTGGAAGGTGCCTGGCTGGAGGATGGGGTGGATATCGGCCCATTTGCCCGCCTGCGCAAGGGCGCTCACCTGTGCCGGGGAGTCCACATGGGCAACTTTGGCGAGGTCAAGGATTCCACGCTGGGCCCGGGTGTCAAGATGGGGCACTTCTCATACATTGGGAATGCCACCATCGGTGCCGGGACCAATATCGGAGCGGGAACGATCACTTGTAACTATGACGGGGAGAAAAAGTATCCCACCGAGATCGGCGAACAGGCCTTCATCGGTTCAGATACCATGCTGGTTGCGCCGGTAAAGGTGGGTGATCGCTCGCGTACCGGCGCCGGTGCGGTGGTGACCAAGGATATTCCCGAGGATACGCTGGCCGTAGGTGTTCCGGCGCGGGCGATCAGGAAGCTGGAGCCAAAGAAAACGGCTGCAAATGAATCATAAAGCGAGAATTGATGGATAAGCTTACAGAGGAAGAACGCCGATCACTGATTGATCTGGCAAGAGAGGCCAGTCGCCGGGCATATGCTCCATACTCGAAGTACCAGGTTGGTGCTGTATTGCGAACCAAATCAGGCCGCATCTTCACCGGATGCAATATAGAAAACGCCGCATATCCGACCGGTACGTGTGCGGAGCGTGTGGCAGTCTTCAAAGCCGTATCAGAAGGCGAACGCGAGTTCGATGTGATGGCGGTGGTCACCCCGA
>JBFYSM010000214.1:0-3243 GCA_041301605.1 Chloroflexota bacterium
GTCCAGGAAGCCCTGCGGCGGGCGGCCTCGGTCGGCGGGCCGTTCTGCAACCTGCTGGGGTTGCTCGTAGCCCGGATGGAAGTCGAAGATTTCAGCAAGGCCATCGAGGTCACCCGCGCCCACCTGCCGGATCTTACGGATGTGGAGGCCAACCTTTTCCTGCGCGACATCCAAGATTTCTTCGCCAATAACCGCCCGGTTCTCGCCAGCATCCAGGGTTTGCAAGAAGCCGTGCATCGCTCGGTCGTGGAATTGACCGAGGCGCGAGCTGCCCTGGTGCGCCAGCGAAGTGGATTGTTTGGGGTATTGGCGGTGGTGGGGTTGGTGCTGGCGATCATCGCGCCGTTCATGGGGGCAGGGATGATGTAGTGTCTTGAACTTCGAATCCAGTGGTTGTGAGTTCGAATCTTCAGGCGTGGGTGTGCAGGAAGCCCTGCGGCGGACAGCCTTGGGCGGCGGACCGTTCTGCAACCTGCTGGGGTTGCTCGTAGCCCGGATGGAAGTAGAAGATTTCAGCAAGGCCATCGAGGTCACCCGCGCCCACCTGCCGGATCTTACGGATGTTGAAGCCAATCTCTTCCTGCGCGACATCCAGGATTTCTTCGCCAATAACCGGCCTGTGCTGGCAAGCGTCCAGGGCTTGCAGGAAGCCGTGCACCGCTCGGTGGTGGAATTGACCGAGGCCCGGGCCGCCCTGGTGCGCCAGCGCAGTGGATTGTTTGGCGTATTGGCGGTGGTGGGGTTGGTGCTGGCGATCATCGCGCCGTTCATGGGGGCAGGGATGATCTGATGGGTAGATGTTCTCTCTTTGCCAAACAAGTTTTATTTAACCGCTGAATACGCTGAAACGGCGGAGAATTGGGAAGAGGTTTCCCGATATGCGACGCGGAACCTCCTGCCAAGAAACGCGGTTGAGCAGAAGGGGGATTTTCATCCAGCCTTATTGCGCCTAATCTGAGATACACTTGACAAGACAATATTTATATCGGATAATATACATACTTTGTATATTATCCGATATAAAATGAAAACCGATCTATTACACCCTTTTGAGCGCCATCCCTACTTCACGATCGAGGGATTCAAGCAGGCCACTGGCATGGAAAGCCCGGAACAGGTACGCGTCCTGCTCCACCGCTGGGCCAGGGCTGGCCATATTCTGCAGCTCAAAAAGGGTATGTACATGACGCGCCGTTTCTACGAACAGCACAACCGGGTTGTGGCCTTTTCCGCTGCCGTCAGTGCCATCCTGCTCCCCCAGTCGTACCTCTCCCTGGATTTCGTGTTACAGCAGCGCAATATCCTGACCGAAGCCACCTACCCGGTTACATGTGTCACCACCAAGAACACCCGGCAGATCACGAACCGCATCGGGAGGTTCTGGTACCGTCATATCCGCGATGATCTGTATCGTGGTTATACCATCTCAGAGTACTTTGGCGTACGTTATGGGCAGGCCAGCATAGCGAAGGCACTTTTTGATTATCTCTACCTGCGCCCGCTTCCGGCAGCTTTCCGTTCGTCCCGCTACGATCTGGCCGAGGAGTTACGGCTCAACCTGGGCGAGTTCTCCACCAGCGAGCAGGATGAATTTGCCGCCCTCGTTGGGACAAGTGCTTCGCCCAAGATGATCGACATCCTGAACAATTTCCGGAGACACATATGGCAACCTTGATCCAGACCCTTGAGCATGTGCTCGACTCCAAGGATCCTAACATGCCCGTGGAAACCCGGCGCATCCTGCTCAAAGAGGTTTTGCAGGCATACGTGCTGGATTTTCTATACAACCACCGCGTTTACCGAGTCCTGAACTTCTACGGTGGCACCTGCCTGCATGTGATATACAACCTGAACCGCCTGTCGGAGGATCTGGATCTCGATAACCGCGCCGGGGTGGATCTATCCTATCTGGGTGAAAATCTGGCGGAAATGTTCCGACAGCGTTGGGGATATGCAGATGTAATGGTCAGTTCACAGCGCAGTGGCCAGGATATCCAGCGCATCCTGCTTAAATTCCCGTTACTCAACAGGCTGGGGCTTTCCCAGCACCCGAACGAAGCCCTTCACCTCAAGGTGGAAGTAAGCCATCACTCCCAGGTAGCCATTGTTCAGCACACGCCGGTTTTCTATCAGGGATGTAGCTTCGTGCCGGCGCACTTCTCGCTGGAGACCATGATGGCCGGCAAGATGCTGGCCTGCCTGGAGCGCAGCTTCCAGCGCGGGAAGGCAGAAGTCTGGATCAAGGGCCGCGACTTCTACGATCTCCTGTGGTTCATGCAACAAGGCATCCAACCACTGGATGAGAAGCTAATCCGGGACGGTAATCGGCCATACACCATTCAGACAGCCATGCAGGCTTTACAGGATAAGATCGCCACCATCCGAACAGCCGACCTGGCAGTGGATTTACTGCCCATGTTCGAGTCAAGGGTCTTCATCGAATCCTGGCTGGATGGTTTCCAGGAAAACTTCAAACGGTACGCAGAGCAATATATGAGAGGTATACCATGATCCTGGAAATTACCCGCCCTATCTCGAACTTCATATAAAAGTTTGGGAGGAGATACCAAACCATTTGCTGACCAAGCATCTGGAATCCCTGGCGCCTCAGCACAGTCGGCTGTTGGTGGTGTTGGGATTGGTGAACTACCAATGGCGATTCTCGTGCTGTTCATGGGGATGGGGTTGATTCAGCTCTCCTCCTGCGCGACATCCAGGATTTCTTCACCAATAACCGCCCCGTGCTGGCCAGCATCCAGGGTTTGCAGGAAGCCGCGCACCGCTCGGTTGTGGAATTGACCGAGGCGCTAGCGGCCTGGTGCGCCAGCGCAGTGGATTGTTTGGGGTATTGGCGGTGGTGGGGCTGGTGCTGGCGATCATCGCGCCGTTCATGGGGGCGGGATTGTTTTGGCGCTTAGGTACCAAATCCAGCTGGACTCTCAAAACCGGGAGGCTCTTGAAATTTCTTGGGAGCAGTATTCTACGATTGCAAGGCGGCCCTCCAGCAAAACGGATAGAGTGAACTCATTCAGATACTTGAGAGAGCCCACCTTTATTCCTGGATGCGTTCCAGGTGTCTCCAGCTAATGAACATCCCTGTACTGGTTTGCAGCGATTGATCCCCTCCATAAACCACATAGCCCAGATTTTCTGGCAGGTTCGCCAGCGGTCTCCAGTATTTTAGATTTTCAAAGTAGCTGGTGGACATCGTTTTGCCGGATTTGATCTCAATGGGCAATATCT
>JBFYSM010000219.1:0-3994 GCA_041301605.1 Chloroflexota bacterium
ACCGATACGCATTGCCATCTGGATCATAAAAAATTCGATGCCGTCCGTGCGGAGGTGATCCAACGCGCCGAAAGCGCCGGCGTTGGGCGGATCCTCATCCCCGGCATCACCCTGGACTCCAGCCGGTCCGCCGTCAAACTGGCCGGGAGCCACCCCCTGCTGTATGCGGCCATCGGCGTGCACCCGAGCGACTCGCTGACCTGGGAGGATGCCACACCATCCGCATTGCGCGAACTGGCGACCCACCCCAAGGTGGTGGCGGTAGGCGAGATCGGACTGGATTATTACTGGGATGCCGCCCCCCACCCGCACCAGATCCGGGTGTTGCGGGAACAACTGGAACTTGCCGCAGAACTGGAACTGCCGGTGGTGCTCCACATGCGCGAGGCTAAAGACGCGCTGCATGGGGAGTGCGCCGAGGATCTGCTGGGAATCCTGGAAGATTGGACGGCAGGTTTGATATCCGGGAAGAACCCGCTGGCGGAAAGGCCGGGAGTGCTGCACTCATTTGCAGGCTCTCTGGAAACCGCCCAACAGGCAATCTGCCTCAATTTCTTCATCGGTGTGACAGGGCCTGTTACCTTCGAGAACGCCCGCAGGCGGCAGGAGATCATCGCCGCCATCCCCGTGGGTTGCCTGCTGATCGAGACGGATGCCCCTTATCTCGCCCCACATCCCCATCGGGGAAAACGCAATGAACCATCCTATGTCGGGTTGGTCGCTGGTAAAATAGCAGCGTTGCATGGTGTTTCAATCGAAGAGGTGGCCCGGATAACCACAGCCAATGCAAACAAACTTTTTTGACTGGTGAAACTTGAGCAAACTTGTTTTCCTTGAACCCGTACAGGTCTCCATAAAAGAAGTCGAAAGCCTCCTGCGCGCCCAGGCCGGGGCCGAACACCATCCTGACCTGCGAGCCGCCCTCGAGCACCTGTTGGCTGCTGGTGGCAAGCGCATCCGTCCAACACTGGTATTGCTGGTTGGCGGTATGCTGGGCGCGCCGCATGACAAGTTGATCACCCTCGGCGCAGCGGTCGAGATGTTGCATACTGCAACGCTTGTCCACGATGACCTGATCGATGGCTCATTGTTGCGGCGGGGAAGCCCCACGCTGAATGCCCGCTGGTCACCGGCCGCAACCGTGTTGACCGGCGATTTCCTGTTTGCCCGCGCTGCCAAACTGGCTGCAGATACAGATTATCTGCCATTGATGAAGTTGTTCGCTGAAACTTTGGCTGTTATCGTCAACGGTGAACTGACCCAGTTGTTTGCAGCACGCGGAGTAGTCAGTCGCGACAACTACACCCAGCGCATCTACGCCAAAACCGCCTCGCTTTTCGAGATGTCCACGCTGGCAGCGGCAATGGTGGCAACCGAGGATACCCAGGTGCGAGATGCGATGCGTGTCTATGGATATGAAACTGGTATGGCTTTCCAGATCGTGGATGATATTCTGGATTTCATCGGCGATCCCGCGGCCGTGGGAAAGCCGCTTGGTTCGGACCTGCTGCAAGGTTTGGTAACCCTCCCGGCAATCTACTACGCTGAAGCCCACCCAAAAGACCCGGATGTAAAATTGCTCAAGGAAGGGCACTGGTCTGACCGGGATGCCATGATTCGGCTGGTGGAAGCGATCCGTAACAGCGGGTGCATCGACAAGGCCATGCAGGAGGCCAATGCAGCCATCGAACGAGCATTGCGCATCCTGGCTTCCTTCCCGCCCGGTATCGAGCGAGAAGCGCTGGATGGCTTGGCAAAGTACATTGTGGACAGGGATTTCTAGGCGGGGATTGTGAGATGCAATAAAAAGGGCAAAAGTGTTTGCCTGATTTATTGCTCTGATTCAACCATCTTTAGGAATCGATCAACGATAATGGGATCAAATTGCTTCCCTTTTAGTGCGTGCATTTGATTGACAATATCCTCGCGCTTCCAGGCTTTCCGGTACGGACGGTCGCTAGACAATGCATCCCACACATCCACTACTGCGAAGATACGTGCAGCCAACGGGATTTGCTCCCCTTTCAAACCACGCGGGTAGCCACTCCCATCCCACCATTCATGATGACAATATGGAATATCCAGGGCGGGTTTGAGATAAGCGATGGAGGATAACATTTCATAAGCAAAGACAGGGTGTTGCCGCATGGTATCCCATTCATCAGCATCCAAGGGCCCGGTTTTATGCAGGATGCGATCAGGAACCCCCATTTTTCCAATATCATGAAGCAATGCTCCGCGGCGTGCATGAACGATTTCCTGGTCAGTCAATCCCATTACACGAGCAAGTTCCTCCGTTTTTCTCGTTACGCGCTGCGTATGACCTTCAGTTTCCCTATCCCGTAGATCTAAGGCATGCGACCAGCCTTCAATGGTCCTGTCATACGCCAGGGAGAGTTCCGTATTGGAACGCTGCAGGCCCTCAAACATACGCGAATTATCGATTTCTATGGCCACTTCGCTGGCCACGGTATCCAGAAAATCCAACCATTCAGAATCATTCGTTAGTGGAGAGCGGTTATAGATTTCCAAAACCCCCACGATTTGACCCTTTGCCACCAGAGGCACACCATGATATTCCAGGAAATCTTCCTGATGGATCATTTTCTGTTGTGACAGTGGGCTGGTTCGATCGCGCAGGTTCGGGATATGGATACGTGTCCGCTCCAGAGCAGCACGCCCGGCCAGGCTCTGCCCGATACTCATGCGGGTTTGCCGGATCACATTCGTGCGGAAACCGATCCCTGCTTCAAATTCCAGCATTTGCGAGTTATGGTTGAATAGAAGTACATCTGCAGCATCCACCTTCAGTTGAGCCACAATCAGTTCGAGCAGGGTCTGAAGAGCTACATGCAAATCCAACATGGAACTGATCACCATGTCAATTGCCCGCAAGGCGGCCAATCGCTGAACCTGTCGCTCCGATTGCTCAAAGAGGGCAGCCCGTCGAATGGCATTACCGGCCATCTCAGAAATGGTCACAAGCAAGTTGACATCTTCCTGATCCAACTGACGTGGTATTCGCACAGAAACAAACAGCACTCCAATGACTTCCTGCATGGTACGGATAGGAACACAGACCCCTCCCCACCCAGGTGGGATTTGCCCACGTATCGACTCGCGTGAACGTTCATCAGTGGAAAATTCAGATGAGATGATGGTCTCCCCAGTTTGGTACACCTTTCCAGCAATGCCTTCGCCAGGAGAAACGGGCAGTTCTCGAATCTCTTTGAACCACCCACGAGAAACCACTTCTTCCAGGGTATTGGAAATCGGGTTATGCAACCAGAGAACCCCCGAATCCGTATTGAGGACAGCAAGAGTCTCGTCAAGTAAACGTGGCATCATTTCCTGCACATTGTGGGCAGCGCGCAAGCCCGTCGAAATGCGATTCACCGTTTCCAGAATATTCAATCGATGTTGTGTCTCAACAAACAGACGAGCATTGTCTACGGCGGTTGCCGCATACGAAGCCAACATCTCCAGCAAGACTTGTTCTTCCTCCCCATAAGCGCGAGGTTGGAAGCATTGTGCGGAGATCATGCCAACCGTTTTATCTGAAATTCGCAAGGGTGTGGCAAGTACGGAACGAACGCATTGAGGGGAACCAAAATGAACGTACCGAGACACATCATCATCCAACACATCATCTATTACAAGTGTCTTCCCGCCACTGATAACCATCCCGCTCAATCCCTGTCCCTCGGGGATACGCCTTGATGGGAATCTCATCCCGCCCTCCATCAAGTAAACCAATTGATATTCCTTTCGTTGTGAGTCCACCAAGGAAATCACAAACGCATCGCAAGGCATCAACCTTCCGGCTGCTTCGTGAATGGCCTCATAGGTACTTTCTGTATCCTGGAGTGCGCGAACAACATCCTGGCTGAGTCGATGCAGGATGGCTCTGCGTTCAGATGATAAGACAGCGTTTCGATAAAGTCGGGCATTCTCGATTGCGACTGCTGCCTGGCTTGCAAAAGCTTCCAGCCGC
>JBFYSM010000116.1:0-6904 GCA_041301605.1 Chloroflexota bacterium
TTGCTTGTGCACATTCCGGGATCGTTTGGCGCGCTGCCAAGCGGGCGTCACGGATCAAAACACCCAGCTTTTTGGTTCGAATGGAGACCTGAGCCTGTATACTCATCGGCATGTTTCCTTATTGTAGTTACAAAAGCCATTATAGCAGAATATGATATCTACTGATTAGTGGCACTATGCTTTCTGGATGGATCGATAGATCTCGCTGGCGGCTTGTTGAACAGCAAGCACTGCCGAATCGTTCGGGAAGCGCAGGGATAAGGGCACATGGTTGTTATTTGCCAT
The DNA here is from genome assembly GCA_041301605.1 of Chloroflexota bacterium. GTDB lineage: Bacteria > Chloroflexota > Anaerolineae > Anaerolineales > Villigracilaceae > VGNO01. The sequence goes on from JBFYSM010000116.1 coordinate 286, forward strand.
TGTGAAGTTGCCTGCGACATAGGGTATGGTCAGGTGTACTGGCATCCCAAGTTCTTCTTCCACATCCGGCTTCAGCATTCCCTCGATCCCAACTGGCCGGTTCAAAATGGTATAAATGTTCTCCATCGCAATGCCCTGGGCTTTGAGGTAATCCAGGACGGTTCGTGTCAGGGTAACTGCACTCAGGTCAGTACTTACGATGAGAACAGTGCTATCTGCCCTGCGGATAATCGGCAGGCTGATACGTGAAAGGGCGCGTCCCAGGTCTACGAATACATAATCGAATTCCAATAACATGGACAGTAGCATTTCATTGATCCGTTCGACCGTTATATGGCTGGCAGTTTCAGGGTCGGGTGATCCGGGCAGCACCCAAAAACCCCAGGCTTCCGATTTTGGCAGGTGGGTCATAAAAAACGAGGAGGAACTGCGGCGGGTATATTCTTCTGCGACCGTGACCTGGTTGGTATCCGTACCCATGCCAACGATATTTGCGATGGAGCCGATCGGCAATACCATATCCACTACTACCACGCTGGCATCGGGATTTTGCCTGGCAACGCTGGTTGCGATATTCGCACATAGGGAAGATGTGCCGGTTCCCCCTTTTGCGCTGAGTAGCACGATCAGGTGCCCTTCAGCTTTCGGCTTATCTTCATCTTGACTTGGGCGCGGCATGATCTCGAGCAATCTTTCCAAGACAACCGGTGACTTGACCAGGTACTCGTTGCAACGTGCAACCATGAGTTGGGATATCTCATCCGGGTCTTCCTTGCTGGCCAATGCCACCAGGAATGCATCCTCAGTTCGACGTTCCTGGCGCAACCGGGTCACCAACTCCACGCTGGAAATATCTGGAAGCGCAGGTTCGAAAATGACGGCCGCGGGCAATTCCTTCCAGGCGCTGACAAGCCCTTCGCGACCCGATGCGGCAACAATGACCGTATACTGGTGCTGCCGGAGCATGGCTGCAAGGTAGTTCCTGCTGGCTACATCAGGGTCGATCACCAATACAACAAGCGCATCTTCAGTCATTTCGTCACAAGTTATCCGATCCACCTGCAGGTAATCGGGTTGGGCAACAGGGTCATTTAGTCTTCAGGCGGCATGATATATCCCAGCCCGGAGCGGGTGACGATATGAGTGGGTTCATGGGGGTCTTTCTCGACTTTCTGGCGAAGGCGGGCAATGGTAACCCAAAGGATTTCCTTGTCGCTGGCATATTCAGGACCCCAGACACTGGTGAGCAACTCTTCCGCAGTGACAACTTTGCCAACATTGTGCGCGAACTGGAGCAGGAGGCGATACTCAGTGGCTGAGAGGTATACCAACTGATCACCCAGCCAAACTTCCGCACGCGCCAGATCGATCCGTAAATTCACGTGTGTGAAGAAACGGGTTTGTCCAGTTTCGGCCACCTGGGCACGCCGCAGGACAGCCCTAACGCGCGCCAGCAGCTCCATAACCGAAAACGGCTTGACCAGGTAATCATCTGCGCCGACATCCAAACCGCGCACCCGATCCTGCTCTTCTCCCTTGGCAGTCAGGATGATGATCGGGACGCTAGAGTATTGCCGGATACGCTGGCAGGTGGCAAAACCATCCAGGTGAGGCATCATCACATCCAGAAGGATGAGATCAACCGGCTGGGCCGAAAAAACCTCCAGCGCCTCATCTCCATCCTTTGCTGTGAGAACCTCATATCCTTCCGTTCTGAGATTCGCCTCCAGCAGTCTCAAATACCTGGGTTCATCGTCGACAGCCAAAATCCGAGTTGCCATAGCACACATCTCCTTGTTTGACCTGATAGGGTATCAATTTTGCTTATAAGGCAATTCAATAATAAATGTCGTTCCTTTGTCCGGGCCAGTCTCAACGGAAATCAGACCGCCATGCGCCCGGACAATTTCCCGGCAAATGTATAAGCCCAATCCAGTTCCCCGTTTGCCTTCCTGGTTGGGTACACGATAGAAACGCTCGAAAAGGAATGGCAGGTGCTCGGGCTGTATGCCCGGTCCATGATCGGAGAAGGTGACTCTAATGTACTTGTCTTGCTTGCACATTTTAATAGCGATTTTCGAATCGGGGGCATACTTCAAGGAGTTTTCGAATAGGTTATCGAAAACTTGTACCAGCCGGACCGTGTCAGCCTGGATTGGGGGTGCAGGTTGGAGATCCAGTTCGATTCCAACTGGTTTATTGCGACTCCTGATGCGCATGGCTACATCACGGATCAGGGAATCCAGCCGCACTGGTTGAAAATCCATCATCAATACCCCGCTTTGCAAGCGCGCAGAATCCAGCAGGTGATCCAGCAAATACATCAGGTGATCGGCCTCCTCATCAATGATGGTGAGGAATTCGTGCTGTGTTTCCAGATCCCATTTCGTATCGGATCGGAGCAATGATGTGGTATATCCCTTGATAAAACCAAGCGGGGTATGGATGTCGTGGGACATCGTTGCGATGAAATCATCCTGCAATTGCGCGTAATTCCGTGCGACCTCCAACTGTTCCGTCGACTCGCGCAGCAAGTTTCTCTCAAGGATACGGGATACATGGCTGGCGGTCAACCTTGCCAGCTTTATCTGGTCGGATGTGTATTCCGGGCCTCCAAAGCGAATGAATACCAGCGCGCCTGCTTTGCGAAGTAATTGAAGTGGAAGCCCCAGGATATAAGGCATCTTGATCCGATTTTCCGGATCTTTTTTTAGGGGTTTGTCTTGCACGATGGTTTTATCCAGTAAAACCTGGTTGGCTACTTCTTCTCCCCAGGATGCGTCGGCTTCGGCGTTGCGACCACGCCCCACTGCACGGGCATAGATGACTTCTGGCAGTTTCCCTACCTCAGATGAAAAGATGGCCAGGTTGTCAAAAACGAACTCCTGCCTGAAATTCTTGAACAGGGAGTCCAGGCAAGCTCTCCACTCTCCATCTTCAATTGCTTCGGTTAGCGCAACGAAAAAATCCAGATAGGTTTGATCGGTTTCAGTGTTTTGCATTATTTCTTTCCTACGACGATTAAAGGAAAGCGGAACGAGGATCCCTTTTCCCGCTCTGATTGTACATCAATCACAGATCCATGCGCGTCCAGGATTTCGCGTACCAATGTCAGTCCGATGCCAGTTCCCCCGTGTTTCCGGGTGGAGGAACCATCCAATTGGTGGAATGGCTCGAATATCTCCGCCTTGCTATCCTCCGGGATGCCAATGCCGGTATCCGACACAGTTACTTGAACCAAGGTTTCACTCTCTGCCTGGATGGATAGGGTTACCTCCCCTCCCGTGGGTGTAAATTTGACAGCATTATCCAGCAATTGCAGGATCGCCCAGGAGATCATTTCCTCGTCCGCCTGGACAAAGGGCAAGTCCGGCTGAATATCTACGGTGAGGGTTACGTTTTTATCTACTGCCTTTGGTTTGGTGTAACCGATGACTTCGGAAGCAACCTTGTTCAGGTTCACCTTGCCCAGGTGCAGGGTCATTTCACCGCGTGATGCCAGCGAGAACATGATCAGGTTTTCCATGAGGTTCTCGAGGCGGGTCGCAGCGCGCTGGCTGACCTCGAGCGCTTTGTACTGCTCCTCTGTAATCGGGCCAAGCGCCTCTGTGATCAATAGTTCCAGGTAGCCCTTTACATGCGTCAATGGGGTTCGAAGTTCATGGGAGATATTGGCAACAAAATTTGCCTTCAGTTGGCTCAGTTCAGATAGTTTTCGGAGTGCTTCCTGCAGATCTGCCGTCCGTTCCTGCACCCGGCGCTCCAGGAAGCGGTTGGCATTTTCCAGCGCGGTACGCAATTGGATGATCTGCTCTGTAATTGCCTCATCCAGGGTGGCCTTGTCGATCAACTCCAATTCCACCAAGGCCTGGCCAAGCAAGAATGGCTTATCGGTTTTGGCTTTCTTTTTCTGGAAACCTAAAGCCTGTTTGAGTTGTTTATCAGTAATGTGGCCTTGTTGTACAAGATATTCCCCCAGGCGAGGCACCAGCATCTCAGGTGTCAGGTTCTTTTTTACCATCAGATTACCTCATGCCTGCCAAACCCAGTCACCGCCTACCATGACCGCCTCGGGTTGCATGGTCAGCAACCCATCCAGGTCACATGTGAACGGATCTTCCGGTAATACGACCAGGTCTGCCAAATATCCGGTTTTCAAACATCCCAAGCGGTATTCCATCCCAGCCGCATGGGCCGGGCCGACCGTAAAGCCTTCCAGGGCTTCCGTGAGAGTCAAGCGTTGCTCCGGGTACCAACCATCCGGCCCGGGGTATCCATCCGCACGACGGCGTGTAACGGCCGCGTGCAAGCCCAGGAATGGATTGGGTGAATCGACCGGTGCATCGGAACCAAGGGCCAGATGCGCTCCGTGCGCCAATTGCGTCCGTAAGGCGTATGCCCCGCGGCACCGATCCCCCCAGTAGCGGTCTGCCATCTCCATATCCGAGATGACGTGGATGGGCTGCATGGAAGCGATGATATCCAACTCGGCCAAGCGGGTGGCATCTGCCGGATGCAGTATTTGAACGTGTTCAATGCGATGACGCAAAGCCCGATACCCTTTCTCCTGCTCGTACCTGCGGATCCTGGCAAACTGATCCAGGACTTTACGGTTTGTGATGTCACCGATTGCATGGATAGCCAGACTAAGACCGTTATCTGTTGCCAGCCGGCCAACATCGTATAATTCTTCCACAACTGCATTGAGAATACCACAATTTTGAGGGTCATCAAGATAGGATTCGAGCATGGCGGCGGTGCGTGGCCCCAGCGCGCCATCCCCAAAAATCTTGACCGACCCAACCCGCAGGGTATCATCGCCAAAGCCGGTTCGCAGGCCTAACCTGATCGCATCTTCCATTTCCTCGAATGGAATGCTCTTGATCACGCGCAGTTTCAACTCATCGCGTTCATGCAGGTACTGCAGTGCCTGGAAGCATGCCCGGCGGTCAAAGTCATGCAAACCCGTTAGCCCCATCTTCCATAAGTAGGGCTGGATATCGCGGATGATTTCTGCCAACTCCTCAGGATCCGGTTCCGGAATGGCTGCCTTCATCAAATCCATGGCTTTTTCAAACAGGATGCCGGTCGGGTTGCCGCTTTCGTTGCGCTGTATGAAGCCATCCTTTGGATCAGGCGTGGAAGCGGTTATCCCGGCCATTTCCAGGGCCTGGCTGTTTGCCCAGCCTGCGTGGAGCGATTTTGCAGTCAGGTAGACAGGGTTATGCGGTGCAACCGCATCCAGGTCGGCAGCCGTGCCGAAGCCTTCTACCCAGGAATTCTGGTTCCAGCCATGTCCAAAAATCCATTCACCCGGTTTCGCCATGCGCACTCGTTCCGCAACTCGCCTCAAGCATTCGGCGCGTGTCCCGACTTCGCAGTCGATTTTCTCTAATCCAAGGGCATATGTCTGGAGGTGCATGTGGGCATCGGTTAATCCGGGCAGGATCACACGTTCCCCCATATCCTGCCGGGATGCGGCAGGGAATTGTTCGGCCAGCTCAGGCCCGCCCACAGCCAGGATCCGATCACCTTCCAACACAAGCGTTTCTGCCGTGGGGAGGGTTGGATCCAGAGTGTGGATGCGGGCATGCTCGAGTAATTGCATGGCAAATGACCGTTATAAATCGAAAATCATCGGGTCAAGATATTGTTGTGATTTTTCATTCCTGGTTCAACAAACGTCCCAGCAGCGCGTCCAGTTCCTCGTTTGAGTAGTAATGGATGGTCAGGCTTCCGCCTTTCTTCCCGGAACGCAGGGTCACTTTCGTGCCCAGGCTGGTTCGCAGGCGTTCTTCGAGTTCTGTGATTTCCGGCAGTGGCACTGTTTTCAGCGATGCCTTCTTCTCGCCTGAAAGTTTGCGCACCAGTTCCTCCGTTTTGCGGACAGTCAGATCCTGGCTGATGACTGTCTTCAAGGCGGCAGACTGGGCTTCAGGCGTCGACAGGGCTAACAATGCCCGTGCATGGCCTTCTGAAATCCGTTCTTCGATCAAAGCATTCTTGACCGAATCCGGTAATCGCAGCAGGCGCATCGTGTTCGTCACTGCAACGCGGCTCTTGCCAACCCTGCGGGAGATATCTTCATGGGAAAGGCTGAAATCCTCGTACAGTTGCCGGTACGCCTCTGCTTCTTCGAGGGGATTCAGATCGGCGCGCTGAACGTTTTCGATCAAGGCCAATTCCAAGCGTTGCTGGTCGGTTGCATCCCGGACAATGACCGGTACGGATGCCAGCCCTGCCATGCGGGCGGCTTGCAACCGACGTTCTCCGGCGATCAATGTATATCGGTCAGCCTGGTTGGCGGGTGTGACAATCAACGGCTGGATGACCCCATGTTCGCGGATCGAATCGGTCAGTTCTTCCAGTTCCTCAGCATGGAAATCCTGGCGCGGCTGGCGCGGGTTGGGGGAGATCGAATCTACAGAAACATGCGTTATGCCTCTTTCGGCAGGGACAAATTCGCCACCGGGGATCAGGGCATCCAGCCCGCGGCCAAGACCAGATTTCGGGGACATTGGCTATTCCTCCATCGGGGGCAGGCTGATGCCATCCCCCGCCAAAACTTCGCGTGCCAGGAAATGATAAGCTTTTGCAGCGCTCGAACTGGGAGCGTAAG
>JBFYSM010000238.1:0-2921 GCA_041301605.1 Chloroflexota bacterium
TCTCCTGAACGAAATCGCCCAAGACTCGCTGGTTACCCAGGCGAGTCTTTCTGCGCGTTTGGATATTGCGGTTGGGAGCGTTAACTGGTATATCAAGCGGCTGATCAACCGGGGCTGGGTCAAGGTCTCCCACCTCGACCGCACCCGCTTGCAGTATGATCTGACCCGCGAAGGCATGCAGGTGCTCAAGCAGCGAGCCTTGCAGTATGCCCGGGATTCCCTGGGTGTCTACAAGGATTTTCGTCGCAAGGCAAAGGCGGTTGCTGAAGATCTGTCTGGTAAGGGGATTGATTGTGTTTACCTGGATGGGAATGATGAGATTATGGATATCTTGCGGCTGACATGCATCGAAGCAGGGATAGCCATGGAACCAACCCCTGGTCATGTGGTCGTTAGGCTTGAGGAACAACAGTATGTAGTTGGTATCCAGGAAATGCCTGCCACAGAAGATGCAGGTAAGGAAAATTAATGGGAAAAAAGAAGATCATCTCCATTGTCGGTGCAAGACCCCAATTCATCAAAGCCGCACCGATTTCGAGAGCTTTACGCTTGGAATTCAATGAGATGCTGGTTCATACCGGACAACATTATGATACTGAGATGTCGAAAATCTTCTTCGATGAACTCAAGATCCCGTTGCCGGATGTGAACCTGGGGATTGGCGGTGGTTCGCATGCCGACCAGACCGGGAAGATGATGGTCGAGATCGAGAAACTCATCCTCCAGTCTCGGCCGGATTATGTGCTGGTCTACGGCGACACGAACTCGACCCTGGCGGGTGCTCTGGCGGCTGTCAAGCTGCAGGTACCCATTGCCCACGTGGAGGCTGGCTTGAGATCCTATAACCGCTCGATGCCGGAAGAAGTGAACCGTATCCTGTGTGACCATGTCTCCTCGTATCTGTTCTGCCCCACCCAGGTGGCGGTGGATAACCTGGCGAAAGAAGGTGTTACGAAAGGTGTATTCCTTGTCGGTGATGTGATGCAGGATGCCCTGATCTACAACCTTAACCTGGCCAGGGAACAGTCGAAAGTTTTGGAACGGCTGGGATTACAAAAGAATAGCTACATCCTGGCAACTGTCCACCGGGCAGCCAATACGGATGATGTGGGCCGCCTGGGAGCGATCCTGGATGGGTTCGGCGGGCTTTCGAAGCCGGTCATCCTGCCGCTTCACCCGCGCACACGCCGCGTCATCAGTGAAGCTGGCCTGTCCCTGAATGGCAATATCCGATTACTCGATCCGGTTGGATACCTGGACATGCTGACGCTGGAGCAGAATGCGGATTGCATCCTGACCGATTCCGGCGGCATCCAGAAGGAAGCCTACCTGCTGGGTACCCGCTGCATCACCCTGCGCGAAGAGACCGAATGGGTCGAGACCGTGGATGCCGGTTGGAACAAACTGGTTGGCGTAATTCCGGAGAAGATCCGCAGCGCTGTGGAAAACTGGCATCCTTCCGGGGAACGCCCTGCTTTCTATGGCGATGGCCGGGCAGCGGAACATATCCGGACTATTTTGTTGGATCCTGAATCATACGGAAATTGGTAAATCAAATTTGGGAAGGATCTGATAATGGCACATAACTTTGCTGTGATTGGTGTTGGCGGGTATATTGCTCCCAGGCACCTGCGAGCCATCCGGGATACCGGCAATAACCTGATCGCCGCAGTGGACCCCAAGGATTCCGTAGGCATCCTGGATCAATTCGGGTTCGACGTCCGTTTCTTTACAGAGATCGAACGTTTTGACCGCCACCTGGAGAAACTGCGCCGCGGCCCGGAAGAGAGCCGGGTCCATTATGTGAGCGTCTGCTCGCCGAATTACCTGCATGATGCCCACTGCCGCCTGGCACTTCGAACAGGTGCAGATGTTATCTGCGAAAAGCCGCTCGTCATCAACCCCTGGAACCTGGACGCCCTGTCAGAACTCGAATCGGAGACCGGCCATCGCATCTACAATGTGCTGCAACTTCGAGTGCATCCCGAATTGCTCAAACTCAAGAAATCCCTGGAAGGGAATGCCGGTGATGTCAAGCGGGAGGTCATGTTGACCTACATCACCAGCCGCGGCAACTGGTACCATGTCTCCTGGAAAGGGCAGCAGGATAAATCCGGCGGCGTGGCAACCAATATCGGCGTCCATTTCTTCGATCTTTTGCTCTGGTTGTTTGGTCCGGTTGAGGATATCCGCCTGTATCATGCCGATGATTCGCGGATGAGCGGCTTCATCGAGTTGGAACATGCCCGGGTGCGCTGGTTCCTGTCCGTGGATGCCAGCGACCTGCCGTACCCGGTTCAGCCGGGCGGCAAGACCACCTACCGGTCGATCACGGTGGATGGACAGGAGATCGAGTTTTCGGAGGGCTTCACCGACCTGCATACCCAGGTTTACCGCGAGACCCTGGCCGGGAACGGTTTTGGGATCGAGGCTGCCCGGCCTTCGATCGAACTGACCTACCGCATCCGCACCGCACCTATATCCCCATTGGACAGCCTGGCGCACCCGAAGTTGACGAACAAGGGGTAGAGAGATGACCATGGATTACTTCGTGCACGAATCCAGTTACGTGGATGAGGGCGCCCGGATCGGAGCGGGAACCAAGATCTGGCATTTCTGTCACGTGATGGGCAGTGCCAGGATCGGCGAACGCTGCAACATCGGGCAGAATGTATTCATCGCCGGGGATGTCACGCTCGGGAACAATGTCAAGATCCAGAACAACGTTTCGCTCTATACGGGCGTGACGGTTGAAGATGACGCTTTCCTGGGACCTTCAATGGTCTTCACGAACGTGGTGAACCCCCGCAGCCATGTCAACCGTAAAGATGAGTACAAACTTACATTGGTCAGGCGCGGCGCCAGCATCGGCGCCAACGCCACCATTGTCTGCGGGATCACACTGGGACAATACTGTTTCA
>JBFYSM010000122.1:0-3056 GCA_041301605.1 Chloroflexota bacterium
AACGCTTCGAGGGCTATGTTTCCGGTTTCGAGTTGTGCAATGCCTTCACCGAATTGAACGATCCGCTCGACCAGGAACAGCGTTTCATCGAGATGGGCCGCGACTACGCCACGGATGATGAGGAGCGGCATCCACTCGATGAAGATTACCTGCGCGCCATGCGTTATGGCATGCCCCCCAACGGTGGCTTCGGCATGGGCGTGGATCGTCTGGTCATGCTGCTGACCGACAACCATAACATCCGCGAGGTGCTCTTATTCCCGCCATTGCGGAAGGAAGAATGATCTTGGTGCAGGGGCAGGGTTGACAGCCTGCCCCTGTATGTTTGGTGTACAATATCTGCAATGGACGAAACCGCCCTCATCCACGATGCGCAGCACGGCGACCTGGAGGCCTTCAACCGCCTGGTCCTGGCCTACCAGGATGCCCTCTACAATACAGCCCTGCGCATCCTCAACGATGAAGACCTGGCCGCGGATGCCACCCAGGATGCTTTCCTTAATGCTTTCCGCAGCATCAACGCCTTCCGAGGGGGATCCTTCAAGGCCTGGCTGCTGCGTACGGTCACCAACGCCTGCTATGACGAACTCCGCCGCCGCGGCCGCCGCCCCACCGTCCCGCTCGAACCGGCCACCGATGACGATGAAGAGATGGAAAGCCCGCGCTGGCTGGCAGATCCGTCCTTGACCCCCGAACAACAAGCCGAAGCCGACGAACTGGAACATGCCATCCAGCACTGCTTGGAATCCCTGCCAACCGATTTCCGCACCGTGGTTGTTCTGGCTGATATCCAGGGCATGGATTACAGCGAGGTTGCATTGGTGATCCATAAGCCGTTGGGCACCATCAAGAGCCGCCTGGCACGTGCCCGCCTGCGCCTGCGCGAATGCCTGCAAGGTTTTTGGGAACTTTTACCGGCAGCTTTCCGTCTGGATATCGAGGGCCACGTATGACCAGACAACCTTCCTTCCGCGACGTTGCAAAACTCTCAGCCTACCTGGACGGGCAACTGTCCACGGCTGAGACTGCGCGCCTGGAGTCCCGCTCCGCATCGGACCTGGCGCTTGCCGCCGCGCTGGAGGCCATGCGCCAATCCCGTTCCATCCTGCGCCGCCTGCCCCAACGGCGCGCACCCCGCAACTTCACCCTGACGCCCCAAATGGCTGGCCTGCGAGCACCCATGCCGCGCGCCGTTCCAGTCCTGCGCTTTGCAACCGTCCTGGCCACCATCCTGCTGGCCATCACTTTTGCTACGAACACTCTGGCACCACTGGCAACCGCACGCCAGGCGGCGATGCCCTATGGGATTGGCGGCGGGGGAGCAGAAGGCCCGGCGGAACGTCCGCAGAGCGGCGGCGGCAGTGATGTCGCAGAAGAACCGGTTACGATTGAGGTAGAGGTAACGGTGATTGTCGAAGCAGCTGCACCGGCAGAACCCGCCATCGATCAGCCAATGGGCACACCGACACCCGAAAGCAACGAACCGCGCTATGAAACTGAGCCGACGCAAGCATTAAAGGTTCCCGAGGCGCCCACCGAAGCAGCTGCACTCGAAATGCCACCCCAACAAACGCCAGAGCCGGTAACTGCTTCACAGTTGGTTCCATCCGCCTGGCAGATCGGTCTTTTCGCGGCTGCAATTATCTTTGGCCTGGCAGCCCTGTTCCTGTACTGGAACAGCCAGCGCAAATTCCGGCGGAAACTCAAAAAACAATAGTAGCTCCGATACAACTCGTAGAGACGGCTCCCAAGCCGTCTCTTTTTCAATGGATTGCAGTACAATACCCTCACCATGTCTCTTGCCAACCAGGTAAACTACTGTACGCGCTGCGGGAGCCCGGTCAAATCAGAAGAACGCTATGGCCGGATGCGTCCAGTCTGCCCGGCCTGCGGTTGGATCTATTTCGCCGATCCCAAGGTGGCGGTGGCGGTCGTGGTGATGCAAGAGGAACAGGTGCTGCTCGTTCGCCGCGCTAATGATCCCAAACGCGGCCTGTGGACCCTACCGGCCGGTTTCGTGGATGCAGATGAAGATCCGGCGCGTGCCGCTGAACGCGAATGCCTGGAGGAGACCGGCCTGCAGGTGCATGTCACCGGCATCCTGGATATCATCGCCGGGCGCGAACACCCACGCGGGGCGGATATCCTCATCGTTTACTATGCCATCCCATTGGATGGGAAACTTCACGCCAACGATGATGTCGACCAGGTGGCGTACTTTTCCCTGCGCGAACTGCCTCCCCTGGCCTTCGAAGCCACCCGCCGCGTGGTAAAGAGGCTCCAGATGAACCACTTGCCATAGGGATTGTGCTACAATCACTTTATCCATCAGCTTTCTCAGGAGGATAATCCATGAACACCCTTGACCTCCGTCCCTCTCCCATTGCCGGCACCTGGTATGAAGGTCGGCCCAAAATCCTGGCCGAAGAGATTGACCGTTATCTTGACCAGGCTGAACTGCCCGAACTGAATGGCGAAGTGATCGCGGTCATCGCACCGCATGCCGGGCACCGTTATTCCGGTTCCGTGGCGGGATACGCCTTTGCCGCCGTGCGCGACCGGACCCCCAGCCTGGTCGCCGTCATCTCACCCATGCACCAGCCCTACTATGAACCCCTGTTGACATCCCGGCATGACGCCTACGCCACCCCGCTGGGGAATATCCCGATCGACAAGGAAGCCCTGGCGGAATTGAATGCCATTTTGAAACCAGAATTGAACTTCGGCGTCACCCCCGTCCCGAATGACCCTGAACACTCCCTGGAGATCGAACTCCCCTTCCTGCAGCGTGCCTTGAAAAGCGAATTCCAACTCCTGCCGGTCATGGTGCGTTCCCACCAGCCAGGCGTCGCCAAGGTATTGGGCAAGGCATTGGCAGAAGTGCTGAAAAGCAAGGATTACCTGCTGGTTGCCAGCACTGACCTTTCCCACTTCTACGACCAGGAAACCGCCAATTCACTCGATGCCGAGATGCTGCGCTGCATCGAATCCTTCCAGCCGGAGAGTCTCTTCGAAGCCGAACGCACCGGCAAAGGCTATGCCTGCGGGCACGCCGC
>JBFYSM010000258.1:0-4357 GCA_041301605.1 Chloroflexota bacterium
AACGATGGCGTGGCGGACGAGCCGGGTATGGGGATAAAAACAGATGAGGTTGGAAAACCGTCGCCAGGTTGATAGGATGGGGAATCCGAAGCCGAACGGACACAGGCTGCCAGGAGTGCCATGAGGATCAAGAGCCAGAGAGTTTTCGATAGACGCATGGCGGGATTCTACCAGCAATTGAAACTTCGCTATAACAAACAGGTAAATTCTACGTGCACGGGGGGTGACATTCAGTATTTGACGTCCCACGCCGAAGTGGATACACTGTTCCTGGAGTATCTTCGCCAGAGGAGAAGAACATCCCATGTGCTACTTAGGAGAAGACCCAGGCTCCCTGGGAGATTGCTCACCTGCACCCCTGCCACTGCCCGCCAGGGCAAGTGTGCACCGAACGCACGATTTGCCTAGCAAATCGGGTGCAAGTGTCGGCGCAAAACGCCTCGCAATGACACATGAAACGTTCGCGAAATTCGCTTCATTCGCGCCGTTCGCGTTCCCATGGCCCGTGATCGAAGACCCTGAAAAACGCGATCTCGTGCATTGCTTGCTATCTGACCACAACGGGGGAATGCTGCACACATCCACAACCATCCGACCGGGAGGCGAGGCACCATGCTGAACTTGTTCAAGAAGAACTCACCCTACAGACCCATCTCTCCGCAAATCCAATCCCTGGCCGAGGCGCACCGCAACGACCCCGAAGCCGTCCTGGAGATCCTCAAGGAACTGCAGAACATGCCCGGCGGCCTGTCATCCGCAAACATCATGGATGTCGGGCGCGCCATGAACATGCCCCCCCACCAGATTTACGGCGTGGCGACCTTCTACTCCATGCTCTCGCCCGAGCCGCGCCAACACGTGCTGCGCGTCTGCGATGGGCCGGTGTGCTGGCTTAAGCGAGCAACAACGAACAACGGACAACAAACGCTACAGGAATGGTCGTCAGCGGTCAGTGGTTCGTGGTCTGTGGAACGCTCCTCCTGCCTGGGACTCTGCGACCGCGCCCCTGCGGTTCTTGTGGACGATGGGCAGGCCGGCCCTGTCACCAGTGCGGACGCAGCAAAGGTTTGTGAAGGCTGGCGCGGGGTTCCGACCGATTATTCACAGCCCCGGCCCGGCGAGATGCGGGTGATGCTGCAACATGCCGGCAAACTGGATCCCGATTCGCTCGACTCCGCCCTCAAGCATGGAGCTTACCAAGGCTTGAAATCCGCCCTGCAGAAATCGCCGGAGGATGTCATCGCCGAAGTCTCGGCCAGCGGCTTGCAGGGTCGCGGCGGGGCTGGATTTTTGACCGGCGCCAAGTGGGATTTCTGCCGCAAGGCAAAGGGCACGCCAAAATACGTTATCTGCAATGCCGACGAAGCCGAACCGCTCATCTTCAAAGACCGCGTCCTGATCGATACCAACCCGCACCAGATCCTGGAAGGCATGGCCATCGGCGGATATGCCTGTGGTGCCAATGAAGCCTGGGTCTATATCCGAGGCGAATACGAGCACCAGGCGCAGCGCCTGGAGTGGGCGATCCAGCAGGCTGAGGATAAAGGCTATCTCGGCAAGGATATTTTCAAAAGCGGATTCTCGTTCAAGGTTCATGTACACCGCGGAGCCGGGGCTTACATCTGCGGCGAGGAGACCGCCTTGATAGAATCACTGGAAGGCCGGCGCGGCGAACCGCGCCTGCGCCCGCCGTATCCCCCAACATACGGCTACCGCGGCCGCCCAACCATCGTCAACAATGTCGAAACCTTTGCAGCCGTGCCGCACATCCTGAGAGAGGGTGCCGATTGGTGGGGAGCGCTGACCGAATACACAACGCCCGGCGTGAAACTGTATATGGTACTCGGCCACGTGCGCAACCCGGGGCTGTTCGAGGCGCCTTTCGGCCTGACCCTGCGCCAGATCATCGACGATTTTGGCGGCGGCATGCTGCCCGGCTCGGAGTTCAAATGCGCGCTGACCGGCGGCGCAGCCGGTACGATCGTGAGCGCCGACATGTTGGATGTCCCGATCGATTATGCATCTGCCAGGACTGGAATTTCCCTAGGAGCGGGTGGCTTCCTGATCTGCGACCAGCGTACATCGGTTGTGGCCCTGCTACGCGAACTGCTGCACTTCTTCAGCGTGGAGGCCTGCGGCAAGTGCGTCCCCTGCCGCGCTGGCACGGCACGTGCGTATGAAATATTGACATCGATGACAACCGGCAAAGGCCAGAAAGGAAACGTAGCCGAACTCAAGGCGCTCTCCCAAAACCTGCTGGTTGCATCCTTCTGTGGATTGGGGCAGGCAGTTTCAATTCCGATGGATTCGGCAATGAAGAATTTCGAGAATGAATTCATCCAGGCGGAAGGGTTGTCATGATAGTAAAGATCACACTCGACGGAAAACAGATCGAAGCCCAGGCAGGCCAGACCATCCTCCAGGCCGCCAGGGAGCATGGCGTGCGCGTCCCGACCCTGTGCTATCACAAAGATCTCTCGCCCACAGGCAACTGCCGAATGTGCGTGGTGGAAGTCAAGAACTCGCGCTTCCTGCAGGCCGCCTGCACCACCCAGGTTTGGGATGGGATGGAGATCGAGACCCATAGCGAGAAGGTGACAATATCGCGCAAACTTTCATTGGAACTGATGCTCGCCAACCATCCGCAGGATTGCATCACCTGCGATGTGAGCGGCGAATGTGAATTGCAAGACCTGGCGTACGAATACCAGGTGACCGTTCCTGCCTGGGGGGCAAAGGGCACGCGTTACCCGGTCGATAGCGATCCCAATCCCTTCATCCGGGTGGATATGAACCGCTGCATCCTGTGCCGCCGTTGCGTGCTGGCTTGCGGCGAGATCCAGGTGCGGGATGTATGGGGGGTGGCCCGGCGCGGCTTCAACGAACAGATCGTTCCCGGCGCGGGGACGACCATGCTCGAAGCGCTCTGCGAATCCTGCGGCCAGTGCGTGGCCTACTGCCCGACCGGGGCGCTCTCCAACAAGATGAACTATGGGATGGCACGCGCCCACCAGGTGACTAAAGTCACCACTACATGTTCGTATTGCGGCGTCGGCTGCCAGTTCGACCTGCTGGTGAAGGATGGCAAGGTGATCGGTGTCTCTTCCAACCCCGATGCACCGGTCAACGGCATGGCGTTGTGCGTCAAGGGACGCTACGGCTACGATTACATCCATCATCCTGATCGGCTGCTCAAACCGAGAGTCCGCCGCTACCTTCTTGAAGGCCAACCGAAACCCAATCTGCAATCCGAAATCCACAATCCACAATTCGAGTGGGTTGAGACCGATTGGGATACCGCCCTGGACATCACAGCGAAGAAATTGCGCCAGGTGCGGGATGAATACCGAGCGGATGACATCGGCATCCTGACCTCGGCCAAGTGCCTGAACGAAGAGAATTACCTGATGAACAAATTTGCCAGGCAGGTGATCGGGACGAACAACATCGATCACTGCGCCCGACTCTGACACTCCAGCACGGTGGCCGGTCTGGCCACTTCCTTTGGTTCGGGCGCCATGTCCAATTCGATGAACGATGTTGCCAACCAGGCAGCCGTCTTCTTTGTCATCGGTTCGAACACCTCCGAACAGCATCCCGTCTTCGGAACCATGATCCGGCGGGCGGTGCGCAAGCGCGGCGCCAAACTCATCGTAGCCGACCCGCGCCGGATCGACCTGGTGGAATTTGCCTCCTTACACATCCGCCATAAATCCGGCACAGATATCGCCCTGCTCAACGGCTTGATGTATATCATCCTCGAAAAAGGCTGGGAAGCCAAAGAGTTCATTGCCGGGCGCACGGAGGATTTCGATGAGTTCAAAGAAACCATCCTGCAATACCCTCCCCAAAGAGCAAGTGAAATCACCGGAGTACCAGTCGAGAAGTTGTATGAAGCCGCCGAAATCCTTGGGACAAACAAGCCGGGGGCCGTCATCTGGGCGATGGGCATCACCCAACACATCACCGGCGTCCGCAATGTGATGGACCTGGCCAACCTGCAAATGTTGTTGGGTAACATGGGCGTGCCGGGTGGCGGGGTCAACCCCCTGCGCGGGCAGAACAACGTTCAGGGTGCGTGTGATATGGGCGGTCTGCCGAACGTGTATCCAGCCTACCAGCCCGTTACGAATGAGGAAGCAAGGAAGAAGTTTTCCCAAGCCTGGGGAATGGATGAGAAACCACGAACCACAAACGGCGGTCAATCATCGGTCGTCCGCGGTCTGTCCGATAAGGTCGGCCTGACTGTCACCGAGATGATACCCGGCATCCTGGAAGGCAAGATCCACGCCCTCTACATCCTCGGCGAAGACCCGGTCATGTCTGACCCGGATACCAACCACATCCGGGAATGCCT
>JBFYSM010000261.1:0-3676 GCA_041301605.1 Chloroflexota bacterium
TATCCTGGATTTCGCGGCAGAACTGGAAGCTGACCGGCCCGGCTCTTCTGGAAAACGCGTGCGCGGCCTGGCCCTATATTTTCGTTGGAATGGAAATGCTGCACTGGCAGAGACAGCCTCCGGTGTGCGCGAAGGGGCGATAGCCAGGAAACGCAACATTTTCAAACTCTCGGATTTCCGGGGCGTGGACCCGGAGTACATTGCCCGCCTGAAATCCGCCGGGATTAACAACATCGAAGATATGCTTACCACCGGGAAAACCACACTCGCCCGCCAGGAACTGGCAGACAGAACTGGTGTGCCAATGAACATCATCCTGGAACTGGTGATGTTCTCGGACCTTGCCCGCCTCAATGGCGTCAAGGCCATCCGTGCCCGGTTGTATTACGATGCCGGGGTGGACAGCGTGGAAAAACTGGCTGGCTTCGAGCCGGAAGAACTGCTCCGCCTGACCGCTGAATTCGTAGAAAGAACCGGCTTCGATGGCATCGCCCCGCTGCCGAAGGAAGTGCTCCACACCATCGAGGCGGCCCGCAAACTGCCGAAACTTGTCCAATATGACTGACCACGGAGGATGAAAAATGCCAGATACCTTCGACATCATCACCGTCACCGCCGACAATGTAGAGAAGACCGGCTTCTTCTGCTACATATCCAAGCGCAAGGAGCCGGGCTACAAGCAGAAACGCACCTGGCTCGATGCCCGCTTCGCCGAGGGGATGAAGATCAAGATCCTCCACGAGCACGGCGGGCGCGACACCGCCTTCATCGAGTACATCCCCGGCGAATATGCCTGGCGGGCGGTACATGCCCCCCGCTACCTTGTCATCCACTGCCTGTGGGTGGTGGGAAAAGGCAAGGGCAAAGGCTACGGAACACGGCTGATCCAGGAATGCATCGAAGACGCCCGTCTGCAGGGAAAAAGCGGCGTGGTAATGGTCTCCAGCGATGGCAACTGGCTGGCCAGCAAAGAACTGTTCCTCAAGAACGGCTTCGAGGAAGTGGACCAGGCCCCGCCATCCTTCCAGTTGCTGGTGCACCGCTTCGGCCCGGACCCGCTGCCGGTTTTCCCCAACGACTGGGATGCGCGCGCTGCCGCCTTCGGCCCCGGGCTGACGGTGGTGCGCACAAACCAATGTCCGTACAATGAGAATGCGGCGAACGGGATCATCCGCTTTGCCGCCGCGAAAGGCATCCAGGCGCGGGTTGTGGAATTAAGGTCTGCACAAGATGTACGCGAACAGGCGCCCTGCGCCTACGGCACGTTCGGCGTGGTTTACAACGGCAAATTGTTCTCTTACACATATCTGAGAGAGGTCGATTTCGAAAATCTGCTCACCCAGACTGGAGGCTGAATATGGAAAAACTGGACCTCAAGAAAGAACTGAAACACCTGTACCTGCCCTCGGCGAAAAAGATCGAACTGGTGGAAGTGCCCGCCATGAACTTCCTCATGATCGATGGCTCCATAGAAACCGGTTATGGCCCAAGCACTTCACCGCTTTTCTCGGAGAACATGCAGGCGCTCTATGGGGCAGCTTATACCTTGAAGTTCGCTGCCAAACTTCGCAAGGAGAACCCTGTGGATTACCCGGTCATGGCCCTGGAAGGCCTGTGGTGGATCGAGGAAGGCACATTCGATATCCAAAAGCCCGGCAACTGGAAATACACGGTCATGATCATGCAGCCGGATATTGTCTCACAAGAGATGGTTTCCGATGCGCTTTCCCAGTTGCGCAAGAAGAAGGGCGACCAGCCGGCATTCGCCAGGCTGCGCCTGGAACGCTTTCACGAAAGGTTATGTGTCCAGACCCAGCACATCGGGCCTTACGCAACCGAACCGGCCACTGTCGAGCGGATGCAGGCCTTCATGCAGGAGAACGGTCTGCGCGACCGGGTTGGGCTGGGCGGCAAGCACCACGAAATCTATATGGGCGACCCGCGCCGCGCCGACCCCGCCAAACTCAAGACCGTGCTGCGGCACCCAGTGGAAAGGGCGGTGTAAGGATGTCCGTCATCAGTAAACTTGCCTGCTCACTGGGCCGCCGCGACGAAGTCCCCAACCAGGAACTCGCCCGCCAGATCGCGGAGGCAAACGACCATGATGGGGTTGCCGAACTGGCCGCGAACCTGTGGAACAGGGATCGCAACATCCAGGCCAACTGCATCAAAACACTCTACGAGGTTGGTTACCTGAAACCGGGCCTGATTGTTCCCTACGCGCTTGATTACCTGAAACTGCTCAAGAGCCGCAATAACCGGCTGGTGTGGGGCGGGATGATTGCCCTGTCCACAATCGGCGCGCTGGCAGCAGACGAACTCTTCCCGCGCTGGGAGGAGGTCCGCAAAGCGATGGATAGCGGCTTGGTCATTACCCGGGATGCCGGCGTGCTGGCGTTGGCTGGGATTGCCTCCACCGGAGCAGAGCGCGGCCAAATCATCTTCCCCTACCTGCTCGATCACCTGCGTACTTGCCGCCCGAAGGATGTGCCCCAGCATTGCGAGAAGATATTGCTGGCGGTCAACCCTGAAAACAGAACGGAGTTCATCCGCGTGCTGGAAAAGCGGCTGGAGGATTTGCAGGGTACGCAGGTGAAGCGCGTCCGGAAAGTTATCCAACAGGCCCAGCAGCGTTGACGGAGATTTCCTATGACAGATGTATTGGATTGGCTTCTCGAACCCGCCGACCCCGGCGTACGCTACCTGGCCCTGCGCGACCTGCTCCGCCTTCCTGCCGATGACCCGGAACTGGCCGTGGCACAAAAAGCTGCCCACACTGGCGGTCCCATTGCCACCATCCTGGAAAACATGCACGCAGATGGCTACTGGGTCAGGCCCGGGCCGGGTTACAACCCTAAATATCGTTCTACCGCCTGGTCGCTCATCCTGTTGGCGCAGCTGGGTGCATCCGCCGAATGGGATGAACGCATCCAGCGCGCCTGTGCCTACCTGTTGAAAAAAGCCCTCACCCCAAACGGGCAGTTCACCGAAAACGGCGCACCCTCCGGTACCATCGACTGCCTGCAGGGCAACCTGTGCGCGGCGTTGACGGCACTCGGCTATGATGACCCGCACCTCGTCCAGGCCTACGAATGGATGGCGCGCACGGTCACCGGTGAGGGGATTGCTCCCAAGAGCGAACCGGACGCGCCATTACGTTATTATGCTTATAAATGTGGGGCGAATTTCGCTTGCGGCGTGAATGGAGGCAAGCCCTGCGCCTGGGGGGCAGTCAAAGTGATGCTGGCTTTTTCAGCCTGGCCTGCTGACCGGCACACCCCGCTCATCCAGCGTGCCATCCAACAGGGCGTGGATTTCCTGCTCGGCACTGATCCGGACAAGGCAGGTTATCCCACCCGCACCGGCGACAAGCCCAACCGCAGTTGGTGGAAGTTTGGTTTCCCGGTCTTCTATGTTACTGACATCCTGCAAATCGTCGAAGCGCTGGTTCCCCTGGGGTATGGGAACGACCCAAGGTTGGCAAACGCGCTCGATCTCATCCGCGGCAAACAGGATGAGCAGGGGCGCTGGACGCTGGAATACGATTACACCGGAAAAACCTGGATGGACTTTGGCCCGAAGAAACAACCCAACAAATGGGTCACTTTACGGGCATTGCGAGTGCTGAAGGGTGCAGGAGGTTGATCGTAGCCGCCGCCAAACACCCATCGAAACG
>JBFYSM010000276.1:0-3010 GCA_041301605.1 Chloroflexota bacterium
TTCCAGGTCGATGTCCACTGTGCCAGCCAGTGCATAGGCGATCACCAGTGGCGGGGATGCCAGGAAGTTGGCCTTGACCAGCGGGTGGACGCGGCCTTCGAAGTTGCGGTTACCGGAGATGACCGCCGCAGATACCAGGTCACTGCCTGTGACGGCCTGGGCAACTTCAGCGGGCAGCGGTCCGCTGTTGCCGATGCAGGTGGTGCAGCCGTAACCGACGATATCGAAACCAAGTTCCGCCAACGGGTCGAGCAGGTTCGCTTGCTTAAGATACTCAGTCACAACCCGTGAACCGGGCGCCAGGCTGGTCTTGACATGCGATTTCACCGCCAGGCCCTTTTCGAGGGCCTTCTTTGCAACCAGACCAGCCGCCACCAGCACAGACGGGTTGCTGGTGTTGGTGCAGGAGGTGATGGCGGCGATCACAACCGCGCCGTGACCAATCTCGTATGCGCGGCCATCCTTCTCGACCCGCCCGGTGCGGGAGAGCGCCTCCGGCTGGAGTTCGTAGCCGCGCTCCTTGACCGG
Organism: Chloroflexota bacterium; assembly: GCA_041301605.1. GTDB lineage: Bacteria > Chloroflexota > Anaerolineae > Anaerolineales > Villigracilaceae > VGNO01. Next base: position 529 of record JBFYSM010000276.1, read on the forward strand.
GGCGGTCAGCGCGCTGCGGAAGGCCTGCTTCATCCCGCTGAGGGCGACGCGATCTTGCGGGCGTTTGGGTCCGGCCAGGGAAGCAGTGACAGACCCCAGGTCCAGTTCGAGGGTATCGGTGAACTGCGGTTCGGGCGTGGATGCTTCACGGAACAGGCCCTGCTCCCGGCAGTAGGCTTCCACCAGTTCGATCTGTTCCGGGCTGCGTCCGGTCAGGCGCAGGTAGCGCAGGGTCTCGGCATCCACCGGGAAGAAGCCCATGGTGGCGCCGTATTCGGGGGCCATGTTGGCAATGGTGGCCCGGTCGGGCAGCGACATGGTATCCAGGCCGGGGCCGAAGAACTCGACGAATTTTTCCACCACGCCTTTCTTGCGCAGCATCTGGGTGACCGTGAGCACCAGGTCGGTGGCGGTGACGCCATCCTTGAGTTTTCCATACAGTTTGAAACCGATGACATCCGGCAGGAGCATATCCATCGGCTGTCCGAGCATGACGGCTTCGGCTTCGATGCCGCCCACACCCCAGCCAACCACGCCCAGGCCGTTGATCATGGTGGTGTGCGAGTCGGTGCCGACCAGGGAATCGGGGAAAGCCAGTAAACCTTGCGAAGGTTCAGAACCTTTGCAAGGTTTTGTCGTGACCACATTGGCAAGGTACTCCAGGTTGACCTGGTGAACGATGCCGGTCATCGGTGGAACGACGCGGAAGTTCTTGAAAGCTTTCTGGCCCCATTTGAGGAACTCGTAGCGCTCGCGGTTGCGCTGGAACTCGACTTCCGTGTTGCGCTGGAGGGCCTCCGGGTTGGCGAAGAAATCTACCTGAACGGAGTGGTCGATCACCAGGTCGACCGGCACGAGCGGGTTGATGCGCTTCGGGTCACTGCCCAGGCGGGCAACTGCGGCGCGCATGGCCGCCAGGTCAACGATCGCAGGCACGCCGGTGAAATCCTGCATCACGACGCGAGCGGGCAGGAAGGGGATGCCGGGGCGTGCCCTCACCCCATCCGCTCTCCCTGTGGGAGAGGGGCCAGGGGTGAGGGGGCTCCACGCTGCGATGTTCTTTACATCTTCCCGCGTGATCTCACGCTCATTGCACTGGCGCAGGGCAGCCTCCAGCATGATGCGGATCGAAAATGGCAGCCTGTTGAGGGTTGTCAGCCCCGCTTTCTCGAGGGCATCCAAACGATAAATGGTGAATGTGCCGCCCCTGGTTTTCAGGGTATCGCGGGCATTGAAAAAATCTTGGCTCATGCAAATCTCCTTTAGCGAGGAAAATACTTCTATTCCCCCGGCTTATCACCAGGATGGGCAGGGATATAAAAAGCGCAGCGATGCGCCTTGTTCATTCTTGATCCCATGTTCGAAGGGGGAGTATTTCCGGGGGTAAATCAGATAAGCTGTAATTCCTGTTTGAGATCGGCGACCAGTTCCGCCTTTTCGGGTTCGGCGAGGAAAGCTGCCTGGGCGGCGGCCAGGATGCATTCCTTTAACACCTGCCCGGACATTCCCAGACCTTCGCAAGCTTGGCGATACTCATCAGCCAGGGTGATCTGCGAGATGCTGGGATCATCCGTGTCCAGGGTGATGTTCAAACTTTCATCCAGCATTTTCATGAGGGGGTGAGTTTCCAGGGAAGGGAAAACGCCGGTCTGGTAGTTGCTGGTCACGCAAACTTCGAAGGGTGTTTGTCGTTCTCGGGCGATGGCCACTACTGAGGCATCTTCCAGCACGCGTACACCATGGCCGACCCGTTCCGCATGCAGATCCACCAGGGCTTCGCGGACACTTGCCGCTCCCGCCCATTCCCCGGCATGGACAGTGAGGTGGAGCCCCGCCTGTTGGGCCTCGCGAAAGATGCCGATGAACGGCTGTCCATTGAACTCCGCTTCACTGCCGGCCAGGTCGATGCCAATGATGCCATGATTGGCCCGTTCCGCAGAAATCCAGGCCACCTGTTCGGCCAGCGCCGGATCTTCATGGCGGTTGACGGAGGCGATCAGGCGGACTGTGACATTGAATTTCTGGGCAGCCTCCTGGGCACTATCACATACCCAGTCGGTCACTTCTTCCAGCGGGAAGCGTTCGGCACGGCTGAGTGCAACTGGAGTAAAGCGCAATTCCATGTAACGGACATTATCACTGGCCGCATCCTCGACCGCCTCGCGGGTGATGCGGTGGATCACCTCCGGTGAGCGGTAGAAGAGGCGCAGGGTGGCGAATTTCGCCAGGAAATTCTGGTATGTAAACGGTTCGTCATTTTGAACCTGGACCAATTGGCTCAGGCTGGTGATATTGGTGGGAAGTGCAGTACCGTGGGCGCGGGCAATATCCAGCATGGTTTCCAGGCGCAAAGAGCCTTCCAGGTGCCGGTGGAGTTCGATCTTGGGCAGTGCTCGATAGAATTCCGTTGAACCGTCCACAATTACCCTTGCTAATGACAATTGTGTCATTGCGAACCACCAGACCGCAATGACACGAATCT
>JBFYSM010000280.1:0-7110 GCA_041301605.1 Chloroflexota bacterium
AGCGCGCCCAAATCCCCCAATAGGCGAAGAGGATGAATGCCGTTAACCCGATCACCCAGAACCACCAGCGCTGATCAGCCAATTGTGCGCTGCTCGCAATGGGCGATTCCAGGATCACTTCCAGGGTGCCCGTTGCCCACGAAACCAGGTAGAAGAAACAGAACAACATGCCGGCCCGCAGCCAGGCCGCCAGCGGGATAAATTCGGAGGTTTCCCGCTGGCGGACCCCATGCCTGCGATGATAGACGCGATAATAGACGAACAAGGCGATCAGTAGAGCGAAGATGCAATACGCAAACAGATCGATCGGTCTCATGGCTCACCTTGGCTAATTTTCAACTGGCTTCTGCAATCAGCTTGTCGAGAACAAATCGATTCTCCGAGTCGGAGGGATCCAGGCGTTCGACTTCCTTCAGGTGCTTAATCGCGTTGGCTGTGTCGCCCAATTTTCGCAATACAGCAGCCAGATCCTTATGCGCCTGGATATGATCTGGATTTACTCGTAAATAATCTTCCAACAACATACGGGCGCCCGAGTATTCTCCCAACGCTATGAATTGATATGCCTTGGCATACATCTTCCCCGGATCTTGCTGCATTTCGATGCGTTCCTGGACTATGGTGCGCCTTATCTGCCTGTCTCTATCAGCTTGGGCTGTAGCATTGGCAGGGTTATCGATTGGCCCAAGCACATGAAAAGTCTGAATAATGGCATCCCAATCCTTCTCTCTCTTCGCGAACCACTGCGGATCGTTGCATGTACATGTGAGAGCATATTCGATACCCCCTAAAACAAGCATGTATTTTTTATTCCATCTCGCTCCCAGATTATCATTGATAAAGTAATGTGCACAAACGTGTTCTTTGCCTGCAACATTGATCCTGCCAAAATGGAGGTCGGCGAATCCATGAACTTGGGCATATAACCTGAATTCGATTTCGGTATCTTCCAGCAAGGGTTCGGGGTAAAGAGGCCCGATCTCGAAGTTAATCGCCTCATCATAACAGCCATATTGAAAGCAATCCTTATTTACTCCGGGCGGGATTGGCCCGGCCAAAGCATCCATCAAACCAGTTGGAAGGTCGGGAGTAGGCAACCACGCTTCCGGCAGATCGATTTCGAAACCGTGTTTTTCATTCCGACATGTTCTCATCCCAGCGAGCCTTGGCTTGACTGAAACATATGGTGATTTTTTCGCGCATTCAGGAGCTATCTCTTCTTTTTGATCAGCCGATTCATATCCGGGTTGAACTATATTAATAGCAGGCTTTGGGATGCGAAAAGAGATAAAAACCTCATCCCAATCCTTCTCCATTTGCAAAAGGAATTTTTGATCGAGGCAGGTTGCAATGAATGCATATTCGACTCCTCCAGAAACGATCACGTATTTCTTGGTCCAATGTCCATATCCCTCATAATAGCGTACCCAGAAACACTCTTTCCCTTCGATGGTGAACCTGCCAAAACCCAAATTGGTATAACCCATATTCATGGCTTCTACTCTGAATTCATCTTTCCTTTCATCGACAGAACGCTCAACGCGTGTTGGGATGACCTGGATTTTAAAGCCTTCATTTGCCCCGCATTTAAAGATCAGAACGGATTCTTTGCCGGATGGATGAATGGGTTCATCAATTACCGTGTGAAACGACCAGTTATCCGGTATGTGGATCTCAAAACCGAATAGTTCATCCTGATAGGTTTTCATTCCTCAGTATTCCCTTTTGCTTCAAAGCATTCTCGCGTTGTTTTCGCTCCACCTTCTTTGTTATCTTTTCCAAATCTTCTTTCCAGGTATAGCCAATTGCTCGCAGACTCGAGACTACCATCGGGCCGTAGGTGATTGGATCAGCCATCATTGCATCGGCAAATGCCTCCAGCGCGCGATCGAATTGTTCACTTCCTTCAGAGCTGATTGAGTAATATATCCTGGCAATATTCAGGTGAGCGATCCCATCCTTTGGGTTAAGCGCTGTGGCCTTTTCATATTCTTCCATGGCTGATGGGTCATGCATCATCATCTTGAGCTTTCCAAGATTACAGTGAACCCTCGATTCTCGATTCCGGTATCCAAGTTGTTTGAATTCCAAGATGGCTTTCTCGTACCATTCCGCGGCCTTTCCCCGATCATCCAGGTGTTCGGCGTGAATTCCTAACCAGTAATATATCGATCCTGCTTCGTTTTTGCTGCATCTTTGCTCCAATGCAGAGAGAGAATCATAAGCGTGTTTGTGAAGGGATGGATCCAAATTCATCGCTTCCTGATATAGGATCAGGGCTCTCTGCTCATCCCCATCCTGGTGACAGCGTACTGACTCATAGTATTGATCCAGGGCTCTCCTACTTTCAGCTTTCAGAGTTCCACGTCCGATCAATGGATGCTCGATCGCATATTGAGATTCAGCCGATCGCCCATCAACCGCTCGAGGCTCCTCCTTCATCTTTAGACCAGAAAGAAGCGTGTTCACCAGGATGGCATTGTTTTTCGCCTTCCCATAAGCCATTCTTGCCCCGGCAAGGGCAACCGCGGATAGGATCAGCATACACCAAGGTGAATTAATCGCTATATACCCGCTTAGCAAGGAAGTACTACTGAGAAAGGAAAATAGGGAAAAGAAAAATCCTGCAATTACACTTCCACTATTCTCCAAAAAAGCCGGAAAAAGATTCTGATAGCCCACCCCAAGGCGCGATCTTAAGATGCTCGCATTTCGATCAAGATCATGGATTCGGGGCCCGGGCCATTTGACCGTACCGGTTATCAATGCACCAAGAAGTCGCAAGAGTGTGGGCAAGATCCGTATGGTCAGCGAGCCAAAGTAAATCGTCGCTGATCCAAAAATGATTTGAAACCAGGTGATATCCATCTTTTCTTATCCCATCCAATTCAATCAAGAAGGGATTCATAAATCAAGATAAACAACCAGATCTCTTCTTATACACACCACAAAACTAAAAACACATCCGAAGCCTCATTCGACTTCGGATGTTTACTTTCACATCGTTATATATTCCCGCAGGTTGTGCTCCACGGCGTAGGCGGCGGCTTCCGCCCGGTTGTTGACCCCCAGTTTCGAAAGGATGCTGGATACGTAGTTGCGCACCGTCCCTTCGCCCAGGAAGAGCGCCTTGGCGATCTCCCGGTTGGTTTTCCCTTCCGAGACCAGCAACAAAACATGTTTCTCCTGCTGGCTCAGGTGGGCAAAGGCCGAGGCCTCCTCCTCCTTGACCGCCCGCCGCACCTCCTGGAAGACGCGCTGGGTCACACCGGGGTCGAGCATTGCCTCGCCGCGCCCGACCGCCTCCAGCGCCCGCATCAGGTCCTCGCCACCGATCTGCTTGAGCACGTAGCCCGAAGCCCCAGCCCGGATGGACGAGAACAGCATCTCATCCTCGGCATACGAGGTCAGCATGATGACCTTGGTGTTCGGGAAGCGGCGGGTGATCTCCTCGCAGGCGTCGATGCCCGAGGTGCCCGGCAGGCGGATATCCATCACCACCACGTCCGGCTGCATGTTCGAGACGATTTCGATCGCGTCGCGGGCGTTGGCCGCCTCCCCGACGATATCGAACTGCGGGTGGCGTTCCAGCAAGGCCTTCAACCCCAGCCGGACGACTTCATGGTCATCTACCAGTAAAATGCGTTGTTTTGGCATCAAAATACTCCTGGGCAAGAGTATATTCGAGAGTGGGCAGGATGGCAAGTATAGTAGTAGAAGTGCGCATGGCTGTTGCAAAGTCAGGAATTTCAGGCTTTTGCTTCGCGCAGATTGCAAACAAGTTCCATTTCTGCTAAATCTACTCTGGTCACGCCATGAAAATCAAACCTTGTCAAGCGACTTTGCAACGGCCATATAGAAGTGCGTCGCACCATGTTTAACGGGATATTCTCAAGCGAGAATATACACCGTTCATCGGGATTTCTCCTACGGGTTTGGTGCGACGCACTCCGGTTTAGAGTTGCCCCACTCGACCCGAATGATCAATCATGATAAAGCTTCCCCATCACTCGCGCTTCAGAAGATCAGAAATCCAGCAACAAGAAGCTCATCATTAGGGTGAGCGGGCGCAACGAAAACCGATGTAGTAGTAAGAATTTGCCGGAGGCGTCCATTGACGGTCAGCTGTGCGAGCGTCATATGCGTCAGAGTACCACGAACCGCCTCTCATTACACGATAAGTTTGCCCGTAATAATCAGATGTTTCTGGATCACCACCTGGATACACATCATACCAATCCTCTACCCACTCCCAGACATTTCCAGCCATATCCAAAACATCATAAGGGCTGGCTCCATTGGGATAAGAACCAACTGGTGCAGTATCCTGGTAACCATCATCAAAATTATTATCCGCCACGAAAATTGTACAATTCTTGTCACAAAAATTAACAATAGAACCATCAAATTCATTTCCCCAAGGAAATACGAACGCGTTCTCGCCCCGGGCAGCCTTCTCCCACTCGGCTTCGGTCGGCAGGCGTACATCGTAGGTATTGCTTCCTGCCCATTCGCAATAAGCGTTGGCATCGTACCAGGAAACATTAATCACCGGATAATCGTCAAAATCCGAGTAACCATAATAACTGGAACGGGTATGCGAACTGCTTGAATCAGGTGGATCACATTCCTCAGCAGCAACACACAGTTCATACATCTGGTTGGTCACTTCGGTCTGGTCAATCCAGAAAGCACCCAGGTATACGGTATGGATGGGCTCTTCATCGCTGTATGTGTTACTGCCCATGGTGAACTCACCCTCTGGCACATACATCATCACCATGCCATCCACCGGACGCGTCCAAGTGGAGCCAATGGCAAGTTGCGTGGGTGTATCAGTGGGCTCAACATCCTGGGTTTGTTCCATTGGCGTAGGGCTGTTCGCGGGAGGCCAATTCTTAATGATATAGTTCACTCCATATACCCCGCCCATTACAACCACGATTGCGGCAGCGCCAACAATAAAAGGGATAAAATTCAGCTTTCGGGCAGGTTTCTTGCCAGGTTGGGATTCTGAAGGTTCCTGAATTGGCATACTTGCAAATGAAGTAGCTCTCTTAGGCTGTGGGCTTTCTTCTTTTCCCACCAAATCATCAGCCACCTTTGTCCCTTTGGCTTCCCTTTCCTTCCGGGCCCTGTCTTCGGCTTGTTTGCGCTGCAACTCTTCGGCTTCTTTTCGCTCCCGTACTTCTCGATCTTTCCTGGCTTTTTCCTCGGCCTCCTTGCGGGCGCGTTCCTCCGCTTCCTGCCTGGCCTTCACCTCGGCAGGATTCACCGTTGAAATCCCCAGCCTCCCGGCGCGCAGTTTCAGGCTCTCCAACAATCGCCTAAAGGCCCAATCCCGGTGTCCCTTCGGGAAATAATCCACGTACTGCCACATCTCCAGGCGGCGCGGCATCGGGCAATCATCCAGCCGCAGGGGGATGACAAAGACCATCCCCTCCGGCTTGTAATCGGCGATCCGCAGCACGAAGCGCAGCTCGCGCTGGATATAACCTTCTTTTGTGACAGAATTGTTGGAAATAAAGATCAGCACCGCATCGGATGCTTCGACCGCCTTTTCGATCTCCAGGTCCCAATCCTGGCCTGGCAGCAGCTTCTCTTCATCCAGCCAGGGATCGATCCAGCCCTCGGCGCTTAACTTCTGATAGAGCTCGCGAACCAAGGATTTATCTTGCGAGGCGTGGCAGAGGAAGACTTTCAGTGAACGGTTTTGGGTTTCGGGCATATCTATACCCGCATCATCCTGTTCTTACCAAACCACCTCCACCAATCCCGCACCGGTGATGGCTTTATCGAAAGTGATCAATGCAGCTCTCTGATGCATGGCTTCCGCCACGATCAAACGGTCATGAATATCCGGTAGAGCACTGATGTGTTGAATTGCACTTGCAGTTTCCGCCAATAACGGAACAAACAGGAATCCTCCCATGGAACGAACTTCAGACATGATGCGCTGAAAATCAATGGCGCTACGTTTTTCGGCAAGCATTACGATTTCAGCAACCACAATCGCCGGTACAATAATCTCGGCATCCCCAGCCGCAGCAGCATCAAATACGACTCGCGCCTCCTCACCAAGCCGCGCTGAACCTGCCAGGTACCAGAGCAACGCATGCGTATCTGTGACATACTTTTTCATGCACTATTTTCCCCGCTTCAACATGCGCTCTTGTTTCGCCAAACCTTTCTCCCAATGCTTCTTCACACTCTGCATATCCTCGTTGGTAATGGAAGATAGTTCGGGGAATGCGCCAAAAAGCGTAGGCTTCTCCCCTTTCCTGCTTTTTACTGCTTTGATCTGCACCTCTACCTCTGTATCCTCGGGCAGGTTTAACCGTGTCTTTGGCTTGAGTACACCTTTCTTATATACGGCTTGAACGGTAAACGTCTCCATATCAGCCTCCAATTCAATTATACAACACTGCCAAACAAAAAGCCCCGCGGAAATCCATCCGCGAGGCCAATCTTCAATCGTCAATCACCAATCGAAAATCCTACGTTCCCTCTTCCCACGAATTCAAATACTTCACCTGCTCCTCGGTCAGCACATCGATCTTGATTCCCATCGCTTCCAGCTTGATGCGGGCGATCTCGGCATCGATCTCAGCCGGGACGGAATAAACGCGCTTCTCCAGTTTATCAGCATTGCGCACCATGAACTCGGCCGCCAGGGCCTGGTTGGCAAAGGACATGTCCATCACCGAGGCGGGGTGCCCCTCGGCGGCGGCCAGGTTGATCAGCCGGCCCTCGCCCAGGATATTGATCTTGCGGCCATCTTGCGTTTCGTACTGGTCGACGAACGGGCGCACCAGTTTCGGCTCGCCCTTGGCCATCTTTGCCAGCGCCGGGATGTTGATCTCGACGTTGAAGTGCCCGGAGTTGGCCACGATGGCGCCATCCTTCATCGCCTCGAAGTGGTGCTTGTCGATCACGTTGATGTCGCCTGTCACGGTGCAGAAGATATCGCCGATCTTCACTGCATCCATCATCGGCATAACCTCGTAGCCATCCATGACCGCCTCGAGCGCCTTGAGCGGTTCCACCTCGGTGATGATCACATGCGCACCCATGCCGCGCGCCCGCGATGCCAGGCCGCGTCCGCACCAG
>JBFYSM010000317.1:0-2560 GCA_041301605.1 Chloroflexota bacterium
TCCACCCGCCAGGGCAGCGATGAACTCATCCAGGTTGTTTGCCGCATCAGCAGACAAAGCAGCGCCTTTCACAAAGCCGACCGCGGTGGTATCGAGGTTGTTGAGGTCAGCCCAGTCGGGGCCATTCCACTGGAAATTCGAAACCCAGGTTCCATCTACGGCGCTCTGGATGGTTTCCAAGTATGCAGGACCCCAGTTGAAGTATGGGACGCCCAGGCAAACGCTCGCGCCTTCTTCACAGGAACCGATGAAATCATACGGGATCGCCCAGACAGCCTGCCCGGCATCGGCAAATTTCTTCGCCTCGGTCAGGCCTTCGGTGGTATCGATACCAGAGATAATCACATCGTAACCAGTGTTGATGAAATCATCCGCAACCTGGGTTGGGTCGGCAGTGAAGCCGGGGATGTTGAACCAGAAGCCGATCCAGGTGACTTTGAACTGCAGGTCAGCAGCATCTCCACCGGCGTAGTTGGTCCAACAATATTTCGCACCCAGGTAAGCCGAGGCAGCCAGGCGGCGGGTCTCATCGTTGATGAGCGGGCCAAGGTAACCGATCTGGCCAGTCTGGGTTGTCAGGGCGGCAGCACAACCGGCGATCATCTTACCGTATTCCATGCGGCCCATGATATTGGTGAGGTTGGCCATGGGTGTGTAGTCATTGCCATCCACCCAAACCTGGTCACCGGAAGCCATGATGACATAGATATCCGGGTTCGCCTGGGCGAAGGTTGTGCTGGCATCCTTCATATCATCCGAATTAAAGATGACCAGCTTGGCACCCTGGGCAACCAACTCATCGGCCAATTGCTCCGGAGTAGTCCCGGGACGATCGGCAGAGTTGACCTTGTCAATGTAGATCATGCGCGCACCCGGGACGTGCTCTTCCACGTACAGGCCGGCCTCATAATGAGCCTGGCTCCAGCCATGGTCGTTATACGGACCAACCATCAACATACCGAAGATGAACTCTTCCGGTTCTGCAGGCGGTTCCGTCGGCTGAGGTTCCTCGGTGGGTTCTTCAGTCGGCTCAGAAGGCACTTCTGTTGGCGTTTCAGTTGGTTTCGGACCACAAGCAGCCATGACCAGCACAAGAATGGCGGTCAATAAGGCAAGAAACAAGATATTCTTACGCATACGATACTCCTCCTAGAGTAAAGGTGTGATTTGGTTTGATTGTATTGGATTGGATTTGATTGGTCAATATAAGAATCGTACCCCTCCATCACCTCCGTTCTCCATTGTAAGCAAGGATGGTTGTCTAAACATCTTAGATTCTATCATATCTACAATCTTAAAATTTCAGGATCTACGCAGTTCAAGGGGGTTGGGGTTGGGGGTGTGGGCGGGTTACACCCGCACGCCACACCCCCGAATCCATCCCAACTGCGTAACTCCAGAATTTCTGTACATCTTCTCGAATCCAGACGCAATCTACGGAACGATCCAGGTGCCGGTTTCACCCTTCAGGGCACGGCCGATGTTGTCCGGATTCGTGATGAGTGCCTTGCCTTTGGGATTAGCCTCCAGGAACCAGATGATGGCCTGGATCTTGGGAGCCATGGAACCTTTGGCGAAGTGCGTGCCTTCCGCCAGGTATCGTTTGGCTTCCGCCAAAGTCATCTGGTCGAGCCATTTTTGATCGGGCTTGCCAAAGTTCAAGGCGACCTTTTCGACAGCAGTCGAGATAACGAACAAGTCAGCGTTGATTTCGCGCGCCAGCAGGCTGGAGGCATAATCCTTATCGATCACGGCAGCTGTGCCAACGTACTCACCTTCGCCTTTGTCAATCACCGGGATACCCCCACCTCCCACCGTGATGACCACCACGCCAGAATCCAGCAAGGTTTTGACTGACTCAAGTTCCACCACTTCTTTTGGCAGCGGGGAAGCCACCACACGCCGCCAGCCGCGACCGGCATCCTCGACCACGTTCCAGTCCATTTCCTTCTCGCGGCGCTTCGCGTCGGCCTCTTCCATGAAACTGCCGATGGGCTTGGTGGGGTTTTGGAAAGCCTTGTCATTCTTGTCCACCAGCACCTGGGTGACAACCGTGGCAACGTTCTTCTTGATGCCGCGTTTGTAAAGCTCATTCTGCAATGTCTGCTGCAAGGCGTAACCGATCGCACCCTGGCTGTCGGCGCCGCACACATCCAGCGGGATTTCGTGCATGCCCTCCACCTTGGCAGCGATCTCCGACCGCCGGAGAATGAATCCCACTTGCGGTCCATTGCCATGACCGATGGCCACATCCCAGCCAGCCTCGATCATATCGGCAATGTGATAGGTGGTCTCCTTGGCAGCCTGGTACTGGTCTTCGACCGTTTTGTGTTTCTCATCCTTGATCAGCGAGTTGCCGCCGATGGCAACAACGGCAAGTTTTTTCGTCATAAATATCCTTCTCCTATCCCATGGTCAGGGCCATGACGGCCTTCTGGACATGCATGCGGTTCTCGGCTTCATCATAAACAACCGACTGCGGGCCATCCATCACACCATCGGTGACTTCGACGTTACGGTCAGCAGGCAGTGGATGCATGTAGATGGCATCCGGTTTGGC
>JBFYSM010000335.1:0-3410 GCA_041301605.1 Chloroflexota bacterium
TGCGGGATGCCGGCATGGAAGTGATCTATACCGGCTTGCGCCAGACGCCCGAGATGGTGGCAGAAGCCGCCCTGCAAGAAGATGTGGATGCTGTTGGCCTGTCCATCCTTTCAGGAGCCCACATGGCCCTGGTACCGCGCATCATTGAACTCATGATAGCCAATGGACAGGGGAATGTAAAAATCTTCCTGGGCGGGATCATCCCTGATGAGGATGTGTCAAAACTAAAGGAATTAGGTGTCGCGGGCATCTATGGCCCAGGCGCATCCACTGAAGATATCGTGCGTGATATTTTCGCGGCCTTCTCGCAAGAAAAATGACGCTGGTTGATTCCATCCGCTCCGGAGACCGCCTGGCACTGGCCCGCCTGCTCACCCAGGTGGAGAACGATACCCCTGAAGGCCGACAGGCTCTCGACCAGATCTTCCCTTACACCGGCCGCGCCCACCTGGTGGGTGTAACCGGAGCGCCCGGGACCGGGAAATCGTCCCTGGTCAACCAGTTAGCCCTGCACTACCGGAAACACGAACAGAAGCGTATTGCCATTGTAGCTGTGGACCCAACCAGCCCCTTCACAGGTGGCTCTGTGATGGGTGACCGTGTCCGCATGCGCGACCTGGCCGGCGATCCGGATGTTTTCATCCGCTCAATGGCCTCGCGCGGTTCGCTGGGCGGCCTGGCCCACACCACGGCTGCCATGACCCAGGTTTTCGATGCGGCCGGGTTCGAGATCATCCTGGTTGAAACCGTTGGCGCAGGCCAGGCTGAAGTGGATATTGCCCGCCTAGCACACACCACGCTCGTTGTGGAAGCGCCCGGCATGGGCGATGACATCCAGGCCATCAAAGCCGGAATCCTGGAAATCGCCGACATCCTGGTGATCAACAAAGCCGACCACAGCGGCGTGGAGAATACCGAACGTTCCCTGCGGGGTATGCTGGAGTTGGCGCACCCGGTGCGGAGAGTCTTCCGGCACCATGGGCAATCCATGGTCATGGAGGCTCCCAAGGAAAACAGGGAAGAAAACATCTGGATCCCCCCCATCCAACGAACAGTAGCGACCGAAGGAAGCGGGATTACAGGGTTGGCAGAAGCCATCGCAACTCACGCCCAGCACCTGCGCCAGAGTGGGGATTGGGCCCGCCGTGAGCGCGCCCGCCTCGAGTCCGAATTGGAGGCATTGATCCAGGATTCGCTCACAGCGCAGTTCCGCGCCGATGTGAGCCAAGAGCGTTATAATGAAATCCTGTCACAGGTTGTGGGAAGGCAAATCTCACCCTGGGAAGCAACGAGAAACCTGCTGAACGGGAGGCATCCATGATCTACGGCGAGCGCATCCGCCTGCGCAGCATCGAACGAAGCGATTTGCCCAACTATGTCGAGTGGCTCAACGATCCGGAAGTGATCGCAGGGCTTATGATGAACATCCCCTTTTCGCTGGAAGATGAGACCCATTGGTTCGAGGGGCTGGCCGACCGCCCGGCAGAGGAACGCCCGCTGGCAATCGAAATCCGGGATGGCGAGGGCTGGAGATTGATCGGCAGTTGCGGCTACCATAACATTGACTGGAAAAACCGCGCCGCCGAGGTGGGGATAGCCATCGGGAACAAGGCATCCTGGAACCAGGGCTACGGCACCGAGACCATGCGCCTGATGCTGAAATTTGGCTTCGAGACGCTAAACCTGAACCGGATCTTCCTTCGTGTGTACGAATACAACCAGCGCGCTGTGCGATCATACGAAAAAGCGGGGTTTGTTCTCGAAGGCAAGTTGAGACAGGCGCGTTACCAGGCAGGCAAGTACCATGATGAATACATCATGAGTGTCTTACGTTCGGAATGGGAGCCAGCGGACAGTAAGGAGCAAGCATGACCAGCCATCAAATGAGAGTATACGGCGGGATCAAGCTGTACGCCGGGAACGGTTCACCGGAACTGGCGCAGAAGATCGCAGAATATTTAAGGGAAGAGTTGTGTGAGCGGGATATCATTGAATTTCCAAATGAGAACCTTTTTGTCAGACTCCACACCAGCGTGCGAGGGCAGGATGTGTATGTTATCCAGAGCACAGCTTCCCCGGTTCATCGTAACTTGATGGAACTATTGATCCTGATCCAGACCCTCAAACTGGATTCAGCTGCCCGCATCACCGCGGTCATCCCCTATCTTTGTTACGGGCGCTCCGACAAGAAAGACCAGCCACGCATCCTGATCACTGACCGGTTGGTGGCTGATATGATCGAAGTTGCTGGAGCTTATCGTTACATGACAATTGACCCTCATGCCGGGCAGGTGCAGGGTTTTTTCTCCGTTCCAGGTGATGTGCTAAAAGCTCAATACTTGTTGATCGATTATATCAACGAGAATCTAAGAAAGGATCTACAGAAACCAGTTGTGGTGAGCATAGACCTGGGATATGCGAAGAAAGGCCGCAACCTGGCCCAGGGGATCGATACACCGATTGCCTTCATCGAGAAGCGCCGTGTGGCCAACGATGCCAAGGCCGAAGCCCTGACGATCATCGGCGATGTAAAGGATCGCGATGTCATCCTGGCAGACGATGAGATCGACACCGGCGGCTCGACCGTTCAGGCCGTCAACCTGGTCCTGTCGAACGGGGCGCGGCGTGTCTACGTTGCTTTCATCCATCCGATCTTCTCAGACAATGCCGCAGAACGGCTGGCTGCTCTGCCAGTCACCCAGTACATCACCACGGATACCGTCCACATCCCGCCTGAAAAGTGCAATCTGCTTGGAGACCGCTTGATAGTGCTGTCCGTCGCGCCCTTTCTGGGTGAAGTGATCCGCCGCGCCCATGAGGGACGCAGCGTAGGCGAAATGTTCAACGAATAATCCATTTCAATCGAGGAGTAACAACCATGAAAGGAAACCCAAAGATCATCGAAACCCTTAATATGCTGTTAGCCGATGAGTTGACAGCAGTCAACCAGTACATCGTACACTCCGAGATGTGCGCAAACTGGGGTTACGATAAACTCCATGAAGCCATCGAGAAACGCGCCATCGAGGAAATGAAGCATGCCGAGATGCACATCGCCCGCCTCCTGTTCCTGGAAGGTATCCCGATCGTCAGCAACCTGAACCCGATGCACATCGGGGATTCGGTCGAAAAGCAACATGGCAATGACCTGATGGCCGAAGTCGAAGCCATCAAGGCCTACAACAATGCCATCAAGCTGGCAGTGGATGTTGGCGACAACGGCACTCGTGAGATGCTCGAATCCATCCTTAAAGACGAGGAAGTTCACCTCGACTGGCTGGAAGCCCAACTCGACCAGATCAAGCAGATGGGTATCCAGAACTACCTGACCGAGCAACTTTCCTGAAGCAAGCCCTACAAATGCAGTTGACCGAACCAGTAACCGGCAGTGAAGCACTTCCGGTTACTGG
>JBFYSM010000347.1:0-3045 GCA_041301605.1 Chloroflexota bacterium
GTGGTGATGACGGTCGGCTGGCCGCCTTCCATGACCGCCACGACGCTGTTGGTGGTCCCCAGGTCGATACCGATGATTTTTCCCATAAGTGACTCCTTTGTTGTTGGTTACGGCGCGATAATCCGCGCTGAAAATTGCAGATGGGATTAGTTTAACAAAGGTGTGCAAGAATCACGTTAACGCTGTGTAGAAATTGTGAAAACGGAAGTCAGCTTTTCCCTCGTTTGGTGTAGATGGATAGACCTACATACGAACCGCGAAGAACGGAAGCCCGTGAAGGCGCTTATCTAAAAGATGTTATCGGCATTTACCGCCAAGACGCGGAACACGCCAAGAATCCCAATCAACGCCAGGGAAAATTCTTGGCGGTCTTGGCGACTTGGCGGTAAGATGATTGTTGGTCAAATCACGGATTGGGGAAAATCGGCGGGCGGGGCGGGTTGCCGTTGCGCTGCCAGAACAGATTCAACGCAGGGCCGGGGTCTACGGTGTCGTTGACCTGGTAGTGGCCAACCACTTGATCCATCGAGATCCCCCAGCGGGCGGTGATATCCTCGACCAGCACAATGAGTGAGGCGATCTGGGCTTCGGGGTAATCCTCCCAGTAGCGGTATCCAAAGGCCTCCAGGAAATCCTCGTAGATCGGGCCATCGAATCCTTCCGGGTTCACATAGAGCTTGTTGACCAGCTCGATGCCGATCGACTGGCGGTAATCCTCTTTCACCTGGCCGAACTGGGCGGTACAGCAGGTGACATGGAAGGCCACCAGTTCCTCCGGCACCATTTGGTAAACCTGCCCATCCCGGTCGATGATGTAGTGGATGCTGGTGCTGTTCCTTTCCTGGAATTCGGCAATCGAACCGACCAAACCGCCGCGGGTGGCGTGCAGTACAACCGCAAACGGGTTGTTATCCGGCTTGACGTTGCAGGATGGTTCCACCAGCACCGGCAGTTCCAGGCGGGCCTGGGCTTCGGCACTGAGCTGGGTGGAGAAGCGCAATCCTTCCAGCCCGGCCTGGCGTTCGTAGGTGCTGACGAGGTGGTCGATGACATCACAGTTCTGCACGTAGTTGTAAACATCCACGACAGGTGTCGGGGAGGGGGGGATGGGCGTGGGGGTTGGCCGGGGTGTCCTGGTTGCGGTCGCGGTCGGCTCGAACGTGGCGGTGGCCGTGGGCGGCCGGGCGGTCGCCGAGGGGGGCGGCAGTGTCGGTGTGGGGGAGCCGGCCGAGGGTCCGCAGGCCGCGGCCAGCAGGCCGAGGGCCAGGAGGATCAGGATGGGAAGAAAACGGTTGTATTGCATCATTACCTGTGGATGGTTTCCAGCTTGGATGTGGTTGAGCTATCCTGAATTTAACCGCGAAGAAGAGAAGACCGCGAAGGCCTTTTTCTAAAAGAGTCTTTGCGTGCTTCGCGTCTTCGCGGTGAATATTCTCACATGTCGATACGCATGTCGCATAGGAGATTTCCCATCTGTCAAAAAACAACGCCTTATGCAGGCGATGTTATGGAGAGTGGAGATGGCGGGAATCGAACCCGCGTCCGAAAGATTCGACCCACGGAAATCTACGAGCGTAGCCGGTCGATGCTCGTCACCGGAGGCGCCTCAACCGGCAGGGGCAGCCTCCAGCCAGCCGTTCGAGCCCGAAAGCCCTCTTTCGCACGGTCAACGGCGTCGCCGTGCGGCACTCCAACCTTTGTGACGCCCGGCCCTGCCACCGGGTGGAGAGCGGGGCAGGCGGACGCGGCCTCATCTATGGAGGCCGGCCGATCAACTCTCTACTGCTTACGCAGCGAGGGGCATAGCGGCGTAGGAAGTGCGATTGGCACTTGATTGTTTGCGCTGAGTTCACGAGTTCGGCGCCTCTCGGCTCGCATTCCGGGACCAGCCTCCTCCGTCGAAGCCTGTCATCCCCGGAGATACATTCGTATTATAGCATAGCACGGACGAGCGCATTTCGTTGATTTTTCGGGATGCGCGGTTGTATAATCTGTTTAGAAGGTATTTGTCGACCTTCATAACGAAGAATTCCTAATGTTCGGTATGTAGGAAAGCTCTGCCCAACACCGGCCCACCCCGTTCCCACTTTGTAGTCAGGGGCGAGGCAGCCTACCGCTTCGCGTCGGCTTCGCACTGGTGAGCCAAGCCGTCGCGCATCCAATTTACCAACCGAATTCCGGGAGGTTGATATGAACAAATTCCTGAAGTGGCAAAATCAAGATCATCCAAACAAAAACCGGGTACTGGCATTGCTGATTGGCGCATTGATATTTCCCATAACGATCCCAGTCATCCTGGTTGTCCTATTACCGCGTGTTGATAATACCTTCGGGATCGGTTCATTTTTCTATGGATTGGGAAATATCATCATTGGCGTATTGGCGATCATCATTGGCGGCATCATCGCAATCTGGACGATCGTCATTCAGATCACTTTGGCATCGGGGACACCCTTTCCCATGCTGCCAACGAAAAAACTCCTGATTGTTGGTCCCTTCAAATACTGTCGGAATCCAATGACCTTGGGGACGATCCTTGCCTATGGCGGGATCGCGATCTTGATCGGATCATTCACCGCGCTATTGGCAGTCGCAGTCTTTGCTGCAATGCTGATCGGTTACTTGAAAATCATCGAGGAGAAAGAGCTGCAAATGAGATTCGGAAGCGAGTACATTGAATACAAGAAGAAGACGCCCTTTATCATTCCAATCAAGTTCAAGAAAAAGGAATCCTGAAAACATGGAAAACCAAACCCAATTCGTGCAGTTCCTCATCGAAGCCAAGAAGAACACCTATGCCGGCGATGGAAAATTATCATCCCCATCCCGCCCGGCTTCCAAAGACCTGTCCTTTCAACAAGGCGACTACCTGTATCTGGATACCTACCTTGGCAGCCTGGATTTCATCGGCGAAGAAGCTGTCTGGTACCAGCAAAGGCCCATCTGGGCGATGAACTATTATGGAAAAATGCTGACGGATGATGTTCCGGAGGGATTCATCCAATGTCTCAAAGCTGCCCTGCTGAAGGCCCCGGTCGAAGCCCC
>JBFYSM010000363.1:0-5499 GCA_041301605.1 Chloroflexota bacterium
AGAAGCCTTATGTGGTGGCTGTCGGGCCGACGGCTGCAACCGTCACCGATCAGGATATCGATTATTCCTATCAAGCCGTTGAGGATTGGCTCGAAGTATCGGTTACAGCGGAAGATGTGGCCATCCGGATCGAGTATTATGATCCTGGCCTGGCGCGGGAAGGCCAGGTCCGTTCATTTTACTTTACATGGCCAGGGGATTATACGGTCGAGGCCTTCGATATTCTATTCAAGCTACCCATCGATGCAACCGATTTCCAGAGCGACCCAGTTTTCACACCTCTTGGGGTTGGCGCTGATAACCTGACCTACTATGGCTTGAATGTTGGGGTGTTGGAGGCCGGAGAGATGTTTACCGTGGATCTGGGTTACCAAAAAACAACCGATCGCCTGAGCAATTCCGGCCTGAGTGTGGAGCCGGTGGAGGATTTGGGGAGCGGGATATCGGGTTTTCGCATCAGCGAGTTCTTGCCGTGGATCATTGGCGGCTTGGGCCTGGTTCTGATTGGTGCCGGGGTCATCTACTTCCTGTCAGCCCGGAAGGGGAGTAAACCCAGCCGTGCAGAACGCAAGCGCCACGCACCCAGCCGGACGGAGGAGGCTGCCGCTGGAGCAACGTACTGCCATCAATGCGGACGGCGTGCCCAACCCAGCGACCGATTCTGCCGTGCCTGTGGCACACGCTTGCGGAATGGCTGACCCTCATAACGTATTCTCCCGATTACTCTGAAAATGGTTTCGTTGGATTGCGGGGTTTGTCCGCTGGATCTACCAGCTTGACAAACCCCGAATTATTCTCTACCGTGTGCCATCTGCAGTTCTATCAACAAAGCAGGGGAAATCTTTGTGCTTCAAGGCCTAAACGGATATATGATAATTGTAATGACATTTATACCATTCTAGAATGACAGGATGCACTTGGCATCTGAATTCTTCTCCGGTAATCTTACATAGTCGCTCATAATTTTTTAATCTGGAGAATGCGTAAAATGTCACAAAAAATACTTCCTCTCCTGCAGAAAGCTGCCATGCCACTGGGTATCCTGATGCTCTTTTCTGCCCTCTGGCTGATGTTCGCCTCTCCCACTACAAAAGTTCAAGCTTCACCGCCGTTGCAGGATACAACGCCCACAGTTGATCACAGTACATTTGTCGTCCTTGACGGCCCTTTTTCAACCCCTCAGGAAGTTACCCAAAAATGTCTTGCCTGTCATGGCTCTGCCGGCGAGGAAATCATCCATACCACACACTGGACCTGGGAATTTGTGAACGAAACCACCGACCAGGTGATTGGCAAGAAAACGTTAATCAACAATTACTGCATTAGTATCCAATCCAACGAACCGCGCTGCACCAGTTGCCACATTGGCTATGGTTGGAAAGACAAAACGTTTGATTTCTCTGTCCAGGAGAATATCGATTGCCTGGTTTGCCACGATACCAGCGGAACATACAAGAAGTTCCCCACTGCAGCCGGTTTACCTGTTCTGGGTGAACCCAAAGATTTCAAGGGCCAGACCTTCGAACCGGTTGACCTTTCATTGGTTGCCAAGTCGGTCGGGAAGACTTCCATCCAGACCTGCGGGAGTTGTCACTTCTACGGCGGTGGTGGTGATGAGGTGAAACACGGGGATCTGGATAGTTCCCTGGTCGATGCTCCTTATGCCCTTGATGTGCATATGTCCCCTGAAGGTGGGAATTTTACCTGCTCCACTTGCCATATCACAACCGATCATGAGATTGCCGGCAGCCGCTACAGCATGGATCCGGAGAAATGGAAAGGCTGTGAAACCTGCCATACCGAGGCGCCCCATCCACTGGCCCTGCTAAATCAACATGCACAGCGCGTTGCCTGCCAGACCTGTCACATTCCCGAATTCGCGCGCGGTGGGGTTGCCACCAAGATGAGTTGGGATTGGTCCCAGGCAGGGGAGTTGAAAGATGGTGCCCCGGTTGTTCGGGTCGATGAGCAGGGCTACATCACCTATGATGGACAAAAGGGCGCATTTGTGTGGGAAGAAAATGTGGTACCTGAATACCTGTGGTTCAACGGCCAGGTGCAATATGTGCTCGCAGGGGATAAATTCGACCCATCCACCACGCTGGTTATCAACCAGTTCCTGGGCGAAAAGGATGAGCCGAATGCCAGAATCTGGCCGGTGAAGGAATTCGTGGGTATCCAACCATACGATAGTGGCTACAATACATTGGTCATTCCCCATCTCTTCCCCAGCAATGCGGATGACACAGCAGCTTATTGGAAAAGTTATGATTGGGATCAGGCGATCACTTATGGCATGAATTATGCAGGTTTACCCTACAGCGGCGAGTATGGCTGGGCGGAGTCGATCATGTATTGGCCGATCACGCATATGGTCGCCCCTGCTTCAGACTCGCTGCAATGTCGTGATTGCCATGTGGCGGAGGGTGGCCGTCTTGATTTTGCAGCTTTAGGCTACAGCGAATCAGATGTGAATCGACTGACCAATTTTCCGCCTGTACTGACAATCGAAATAGAAGGTGCTCCACAGAGTTCTCCACAAACCTGCCAGGAATGCCATCAACAACAATATGATATCTGGACGGAAAGCATCCACAGCTCCAGGAATGTGGGTTGCATTTCCTGTCATACACTCTTGGGTGAACTGGAACATCCCCTCTCGCCATATTCATCCTCGCGTTCTGCAAATGTGTGCGGCGCCTGTCACCTGAACGAGTTGTCCGATTGGCAAGCCAGCGTGCATGGTGAAATAGGGTTGACCTGCGCGACCTGCCACGAACCTCATGCCCAGTATCAGCGTGTGGTGGGGGAAAACAAGACTGCCTGTGAATCCTGTCACCTTGATGAGGTGGCTGCATCGCAACACGGAACACATCATATTGCGGGATTTGATTGCCTGACGTGCCACAAGAACACAGACCTGGGTACGGGTCATACCTTTGAGATCGCCCTGGATACCTGCCTGAAGTGCCATGGCGAGAACGTTCATGCTGCCGATGCGCTTGTCCGCGCGGGCCTTACCGTAAGCCTGGAAGAAGGTGCCAAAACAGGGGAATACCCTGAAGCAATTGAAGAAGTAGTCGAGGAAACCGGCACCGGGATCGGCCTGCCGTCCTGGCTCCTGGTTTTGCTGGGTGTTGTCCTTGGCGCAGTCATCTACTGGCTTCTCGCCGGTCGGTCTTTGGCCATGCCGAAGAAGCAGGGAACGCCTGTCGAGGAAGATAAGAAGGATGGGGAGTAACATGATCAACCGGGCTGAAAACCGCCAGATAGCTTCCAGCCTCAAGATATGGTTTGGAGGTACGCGAGATGAGTGAGAACCATAAGAAGACAGATCAAACCCCAGAGAAAGATATCTCCAGGCGGGATTTCCTCAAGGTAGCAGGAGCCATGGCAGGGGCGGCAGGATTGACCCATCTGGCCAGCCTGGGGGTCAAGAACGCACGTGGCAGCCAGGAAGGGAACGGGGATGGCCCACGTTGGGGTATGTTGATCGACATCAATAAATGTATTGGTTGTAAATATTGTACCTATGCCTGCCAGGCGGTCAACAATCTATCCGATGACATGCTCTATAACGTGGTGACCACCGAAACCACCAAATCGGGCACGGAGTTTTTCCTGTCACGACCGTGCATGCATTGCGACGATGCTCCCTGTGTTCACGTGTGCCCGGTTGGCGCGACATACCTGCGAGAAGATGGCATTGTCACTATGGATTATGACCTGTGCATTGGTTGCCGGTACTGCGGAATAGCCTGCCCGTATGATGCACGTGTGTTCAATTGGAGAAAACACGAAGAGACCAGTTCCAGGGTGCCGGAATATGGCGTGCCGGAAGTACCTCCACGCCCACGCGGTGTCATGGAAAAGTGCACCTTCTGCCAGCATCGCATCGATAATGGCCTGGAACGTGGCCTGGTTCCCGGTGTGGATCCGCAGGCAACCCCCGCTTGCGTGATTGCCTGCCCAACCGAGGCACGGATTTTTGGCGATTTGAACGATCCCAATAGCCCGGTTGCCAGGATGCTCAGTGAGACCAAAGTGGCAATCCGGCTTCGGGAAGATTCCAGCACATCCCCCAAGGTGTATTACATTCCACCCCAAGAGGAACAACTCGACTTGAGAGTTGAGGAAGAATAACCCATGGAAACATCCATTCAAGTACCCACCGTCCGCGTTGGAAAACGGGAGATCGACATCTTTCCTTTCTGGATCGCTTTGCTACTCGGTGGCATGGCGTTTGGCCTGGTTGGAGTGTACCAGGTGTTTACCCAAGGCCTCCAGGTCACGGGTCTGTCCAACCAGGTTCCCTGGGGGTTATGGATCATTATTGATCTGTCTTCCATTGCCTTGGGAGGCAGCGCTTTCGTTTTCGGCGTGATCGTTTATCTGCTCCGTATCAAGCGGTTCGAAACCGTCGGAAAATTAGCTGTCCTGCTTGGCTTCCTGGGGTATTCCACTGCCGGTCTGGTATTGTTATTCGATATCGGTCAACCGCTGCGATTTTGGCATCCGGTTGTCTTCTGGCAAACACACTCCCTGCTGTGGGAAATCACCATGTGTGTGGTGCTATACCTGACCGTATTACTGGCAGAACTGTTGCCCATCATCGTGGAACATCCAGCCTTCAGCGAGCATCCGCTCCTGGACCGTTTTCGCATTCTCCGAAAGGCTTCCAATGGGCTTCACTGGTTGGCGCATCGCCTGCACAAAATCGGCCCTGTGCTGGCAGTTCTGGGGTTGACACTATCACTGCTGCACCAGGCTTCCCTGGGGGCCACCTACTCCGTGCTTTCCGGGCGCGGCTTGTGGTTCAACCCGAGCGCACCGGTCCAGTTTGTTCTCTCTGCCATGGGTGGGGGAATATCCCTGCTCTTCTTCCTGAGCGTGGTGGTTTTCCGCATGATGCGTCCTAACCTGGTGAAAGATGATGTGCTCCATGATATTGCCCGCATTGCAGGCGGCATCATTCTGTTGTGCATCTACATCCGTGTCTGGGACTGGGCTGTGACAAATTACTACAGTTTCGATAGTGAAGTAGCCTTGCAAACCGAGATGTTGAACAGCATCTCGCCTTATTCAACATCATTCTGGTTGGGACAGGTTATCTTTGCCTTGATCCCCGGTACAATCTTGCTGTTTTCCCGACGCATCCAAAATTTCCGCATCCTGACGGCGGCAGCCATTCTACCGATCATATGCTCAGTGCTGATGCGCTGGAATTACAATTTCTCGGGATTGATTGCATCCATTTCCTATGACCCCTTTACACCCAATGTCATCCTGAACTCATACACGCCAACCTGGCAGGAATGGTCTGTGGCAACATTTGTGATCTGCTTCTGGTTGCTCGGGTTCAGCCTGGCAGCCCGTTACTTGCCGTTCTTCTCGCGCAGCCACGCCCATCCAGCGGGGGAATAACGAAATCAGGTATCATCTCAATAACTTGGGAGGGCAGGGGGTGTTGTGGGGGCGGAAACCCCCCCACCCCCCCCA
>JBFYSM010000369.1:0-4323 GCA_041301605.1 Chloroflexota bacterium
CGTCCTTGCCCCGGGTTTCCTCCACCTTCTCAATCACTTTCACCACCCGGCCCTTGACCAGCATCGGCTTGCCATCCTCATCCTTCAAGCGCAGCGTTCCCATCATGCCGGAGGCCATCAGCATGGCGATGTGCCCTTTCCTGAGGGGCATGACCGGCTGCTTGAACTCGCCCTTCGCCCGTTCCGGGTTGAGCAGGTCCAGCCATTCCTTGGTGGTGTGCAGGCCGCGCTGCCGGGTGGCATCCACGATCTCCTCCGGCTGCCAATCCAGGCGGGTGAAGCGCACGGTCTGTCCCCCGGCTCCCTTATCTGTCGCCGGCAGGAGCTGGTAGAGGGCTTCGTTTGTATCCACCAGCATAGGTGGCTCGATATCCGCCCAGGCCTGCACCTGGCCGGTTTCTTCCCGGGAAGGCATCTTGAACTTGAGCCGTTTCAGGCCCAGGACGATTACCTGGTTGTATTCGGTCTCCGGGTAGCGGTATACGGTCAGACGCTCGTAGTAGCCGGCCAGGTGGGCGGCCACATCCACGTCGCGCAAGAGGCCATGTGGGACGATGTAAACCAGCGCGCCGCCGCGCACCAGCTTGGGCGTGGTGGCCTTCAGGAATTCCAGTTCCAGGCGCTTTTGGTCGCCCAGGCGGTCGTGGTTGTAGGGTGGGTTGAGGAATAACAGGGTGATGGATTCGTTGGTCAGGTGGCAGGAACTCCAGGGGGCATTGAAAACCTTGTCCATCTTTTCGGCTGCCAGTTCTGCCCGGACCGGGGAAAGCTCCGCACCCCAGGATTGGCAGTTCAGGGCCTGTGCCAGGATGGAAGCGGCCGTGCCTTCCCCGGCACAGGGGTCAAGCAAACGCCCGCTCTCGGCGGGCGTGAAATAGGTTTTGAGCAGTTCAACGACTTTTTGCGAGGTGGGGTAGAACCCAAGTCGCTCAATTGCGGGGGGACGCATGGTTATACTCCTTTCCGGAAAATGAAAACCTCCGCACCGTGTTGGTGCGGAGGTTTGAGGCGTTCTTATTGGTTTTAGGCTTGGTACAGGGAGATGCCAGGTAAGTACTGGAAATCCTTCTTGTTGAAGGTATAGAGAGGAATACCATACCGAATTGCAGTGGCTGCAATGAGCCCATCCGGCACACTTAATTTATGACTCAACACAAACTCGCCCATGAACTTCAAGAAGATGGCGGAAATATCAGCATCCAACTGAAGTCGATTGAGCATGAGCAAATGCTTCTGCAATTTGGCAAGTTCGCGTTTATCTTTTGCGCCGTAATACAACTCACCAACGGTGATGACACTGACGCTCAAATTCGGCAAGCCAATGAGCCGGAACGTTTCCTTTACGACGCTATTGCCTTTGTAGAACTCAATGAGCACGTTCGTATCACACAGAATCATATGCGCCCTGGCCAGGCCCGCTCGCGCAAGCTTTCTACGGTGATGTCCCGTCCAGACCACAATCCAGAAAGGGCAAAGAAATCAGCATCCTCTGCCTTTGATTTTTGACTCGTTTCAGGCAGAACGGAACTGGAAACACTCTCAATGTAATCGAGTGTTTTCAGGAACCTTCGCAAAGCATCAGCCTTTTTGTGGTCTCGCACTCTGATGTAAATTTGTTCCATTTGGCACCTCTTTGATGATTATACAATCATTTTGCCATTTTGGTTTACCTTACATACCAGGCGACCAGCAATGTTTGCGAACCCAAGCTGCTCACCTTTGGCTGCATTGACAAATTCGGGCACGCCGCGCGTCCAGTCTGTTTCCCGGTGCCGGAACTGGATCACCAGGCTGGGAATGTTCCCGGCTGTCAGCGCCTGGCACAGCAACCAGGCCTTTTCGCGGCTTTCGCTAACCTCGAAATTGAAACGGGCAAGGACCGCTTGTGCGAGGGCTTCCTTGCGGATGGATCTGGGCAATTTCTCGCCCAGGATGGCCAGCAGTTTCAGCCAGTCAGCCTTGCGCAACTGTGCCAGCCAGTAGGCCGGATGGTTTTCTGAAATCTGCCTGTAATGCGGGTCGAAGATCTCGTGAGGTTGGATGGCTCGAAACATCTTTTCCTCCCTACACCCGCACTACTTCCTGCTCGAGCAGGTTCTGGACCAGTTCCTGCCAGGGTTTACCCAGGTCGATCCGGGCCCCGCCGCGGCAATCACCGGCGCACACCAGGCGCTGGATGTAGCCTACCTCCAAGCCATGCTCCCACAAAACCGTTGCCCATTCATCCAGGATCGGAAAGGGGAGCACTTCCTGCAGGCGCTTCAAGGCCAGGCGGGATAAGGCAATCTCCAGCTCCTGCCCGGCCTCGAAGAACAGGGCATAGGCGGCTTCATCCTGGGCTTCCCACTGGCCTGGCAGGGCCTTGCGGCAGATGATCCCGGCGTGGATGACGCCAAAATCCGGCAGGGGTTGGGAGCACATGCGCACCTCGCCATCCGGGATGGCGGCCGTGCCGCGCAGGGAACAGCTGCCCCGCCCGCGGATGAGCGAGGCCCACAGGCTTTCGACGCTGGTTTTATGGGCGGCCAGACCGACGTAGATGAGCGTGTGCTGGTAGGGGAGATCTTCAAGCAGGGCATAACCGGTGACATCGGCGCGGGTGTGGGCGTTGGAGAGCACAGGGATGTATCCATCCGGGTACAGGTGCTGGGCGGAACTGGGGGGGCCTTCTTGGGGGGTGATCTTCCAGAGATAGACCCCGGCCTGGGCCCGCACCAGTTCACGGTTGACCTCCCGCAGCAACTCATGGGCGGATTGGTTGACGTTCACACCGGTGAAGGTCAGTTCGGTCTGGGTGGCTTCCACCTCGATCCGCAGGCTGCGGGTGTGCTGGTCGAGGGTGGCCTCGGCGGGATGCCATTCCCGGGCGGATTGGAGCGCAGGCGGCAGTTTGGCGCCGGGTTGAGGGGTGAAGGCCAGCGCGCCGTGGAAGGGTTGGCGGGGGAGTGGGCTGAAGGTGCCATACGGGGACCGGTAGCGCTCTTGCCCGGCGTAGGTTACATCCGGCAGGTCGTTCAGGTTGGGCAGCCAGAGCTGCTCGTAGGTTGTAACCAGCATCTGGCCCCGGGCTGCCAACTCGCGCTGCACCTGGATGGCCTGCTCGATCCGCTCCTGGAGGTAGGTGTCTTCGTAGGGTTCAGTCCACTGGTACATGGTTTTCTCCTTCTTCGATGATGGATTCGCTGCCTGGTTCTTTCACCAGCACGGAAATCCAGGGTTCCAATTCTTCGGAGGCGTATAACTCGCAGGCGATATGCACCGGCACGCCGGGAACTTCCCCGGCGAGCTGCCTGGCAAGCGCCAGGGCTTCCGGCAGGTTGCCGACTTCCTGGTTGGGGTAGAAGCCAAACTGGTGGGTGAAGGCCTCGAACTTGCGCCAGACACAGAAGACACCATGAACTTCGCCATACTCTTCAGGGGAAAGATCGTTGAAAGCGAGCGAATAGTCTTCCAGAGCTACATCCAGCGTTATCCAGCTGATGCCCATCTCAGCATCGAACTTATCCAAAACACGTTCCAGGACCTCGATTGCCACTTCACGGGTGATCGGTTTCTCGGCGCGATGGGCGCATTCGTAGACATCCTCCACGCTCCAGACGGAAGCGATCTTGTCCTCCCAATAGCGGCTGAGAACAGCCAGGGCTTCGCTGCTTTGGATGTGGAATTGGTTCGAGAGGGCGTCTGCCATCTCTTCCAGCATGTAGGTGTGCATGGGATTCTCCTTGGTTTTTAGATGTGGGAGTAGGTGTAGAGTTCATCGAAGGCATCTTTTTCAGGCCGGTATGTCCGCTTGAAATAGCGGCGCGCTTCCTGTTCGGTGACGAAGAGCGGTTCATTCAGGTGGATGTAGGCGCAGGGTTGCCGGTGGAAGACCGTCCAGCCGATCGCATGTGGAGCGCCAGGGTAGCTGCGCTGGATGCGCGCCAGGCCTGTCTGCAACAGGTCAGTGGTTTCCTCGAAGGTCAGGGGACGACTGGAGGGTACCTCATGAGCCCAAAAGGGCAGCACCAGGCGGGGGAAATTGGGATCGCCCATTGCCATCTCCCTTCAAGGTATCCAGCTCTGATTTCAGGGCTGCCTTCAAAGCTTGTTTTTGCCATCCCGGCATGGCCGCCAGATCAGGACGCACCTGAGTTTCATCCCACCCGCCGCGATGCACCTCTTCAAGGTCAGCCAGGAATTCGTTGATGTCACGAAAGTATCCTGTCCGGTTGGCGTGATCCGGGTCGAACGGCAACTGTGGGGTGTTTTCCACTCCTGAAAACTCGTGCCAGGGATGGTCGTCATCATATGGCGCAGCAAAGAAGCGTTCCTCGATATGCA
>JBFYSM010000378.1:0-4435 GCA_041301605.1 Chloroflexota bacterium
G
Organism: Chloroflexota bacterium; assembly: GCA_041301605.1. Classification (GTDB taxonomy): domain Bacteria; phylum Chloroflexota; class Anaerolineae; order Anaerolineales; family Villigracilaceae; genus VGNO01. The sequence goes on from JBFYSM010000378.1 coordinate 2, forward strand.
CCAGCACTCGGTCAACGGTTTCCCGAACGTATGGCAGCCCGCCCTGGATGCCCAGGATGCCGCCCTCGAAAACCCAACGGGGAGGTTCCGGCATCACCCCCAGCAGGGCTGCCTGTCGCCCCAGCAAATCCACAAGGTTCCTTCCGGCAAAAAAGTGGAAGCATCCATTCCCCAGGATCTCCAACCGGTGGCAGTGGGCGGCGGAGAAATCCAGCACGCTGTATCCGCCCGTATCGACCAGGCAGCCGTAGCCGCGCGTCGAGAGGAACGCAGGCTGGGGGAAATAGGTATTCCAATACTCGCCACCCGCATCCGCGATCCAATTGGCCAGCCAGGTGTAGGGACGCAGCGGGTGGCGTCCCAGCCCCATCTCGCTGGTCCAGATCGGGAAGCGCCGCCCACGCAGGTTCAGGTGGCCGAACTGCACCCCGCCTCCGTAGACCGCCTCGCCGCGTTCCGCCGGCAGGTTCAGGCGCGCATAGTTGAAGCCTTCCGGCAGATTGAGAACGAAGGAGAATCCATCATCCTCCGCCCCGAATTTCAACTCGACCGAGACATCCCCTTCGAACAGGCGCAGGCCACTCTCCCCAACTTCGCAGCCGCGTAATCCGATCCAATCGCTCACCGGATTACTGATCCGGTGCAACCCGCCGCCGGTGGATTTGTAATGGAAATCCGCCCTGCCGATCTCCAGCAGCGGGTTGGCCGCGCTGTGAAGCAAGATATTTGTATCATCCAGGGACACGCTGACGGTTTCGTTTTGAGTTTCGATCCTCAACATGCTGCCTCCCAAAAATCAGGAAGGACAGGAGTGCGTACCTGTCCTTCCAAACTCGACCTGGTTTATGCTTTCTTGTATCGGATAAAGATCGCCGCTACCGCCGAAAGCAGGAACATGACGCCGAACATGGCCATCATCAGCACGTAGCCGGACTGGTCGGCGATCACCCCGCCGATGTAGGCGCCAATCGCACCCGCCCCGGCCCCGGCCAGGTTCTGCAGGCCGAGGAACTCACCTGCACGTTCCCTGGGGATGATATCCGTGCCGAGTGCCCAGGAGGCCACATTGAAGAGGGCATAGGATAAGCCAATGATCGCCGCAGCCACATACATCCATGTTACAGTTGGGCCCAGGACAATCACCGCCACGCCGACTGTGCCAATGACACCGCTCAAGGCGGTCAGCAAACGGCGGTCGAACCGGTCGGCAAGCCAACCCGCCACCAGCCCAAAGATGATCACGAAACCACCCAGCACCATCGGGAGCATCCCGGCCAGGCTGGCCGCTTTCTCGCCCGGCATGTCGAATTTCTCCTGAACGAAGTACAGCAGGAAGGATGCAATATTGTTGATCGCCACCAGCGCCGCCAGGCGGGAGATAACCAACCAGATGAAGGGCGTATTCTTCCGCACCGCCTTATCGAGATGGACAGCCAGGCTGGCAAAGATGCCCACCACCACGGCCAGCAGCATGGCGATCACGCCGATCATCCCAAAAACAAAGCGCGATGCTCCGGGCAGAGCAGGAATGATGACCTTCACAACCTGGCCCAGGCCCAGGATGATGATTGTGAAGACGCCAGTCATGAGCAGCAGGCTGATGAAAGGTTTCCAGTTCAGCGGCTCGCCGGTTGTTTCGGAACGCTTCTCACGTACAAACATTGTCAATCCCATGCAGACCAGCATTGCCGCACAGGTTACAACGATCGCCGTCGTCATGTTCCCTTTACCGATCATCGGGGCGATTACCAGACCCACCAACACGAGCGGCAGGGGAACCTCAAGAAGCATCTTGACGCCCGAAGCGATGCCACGTTTCCCTTGCGGCACCACATCCGGGATCAATCCCTGCGTTCCGGCCTGGGACATATTGGTTGTCAGCATCGAAACCAGGTAGGCAACAAACAGGATCGTGTAACCGCCCATTCCCTCCAGGCCGGCGATCCAGGCCATGCTTAGGATGACCATAACCTCCAACACGGTGCCGAGGAAAATGAATGGCCGGCGCCGGCCCCATTTAAACCGAGAGTGGTCGCTGAGCAGCCCAAAGAACGCTTGCATCAGGAGCGCCATCATCAGCGCCCACAACCGGATGGTTCCGTAATAAGTCCCTTTCTGGGCTTCGCCAACAAACCGCTGCACCAGCAGCGGGACGATCAGCCCGGCCAGAACCTGCGAACGCAGAGTCAGGGCAAACCAATTGGAATTGATAAAGATATGATCGTACCAGTGCAATTTGCGGGGTGTCTCTTCAGCATTCATGGCATTCTCCTTTTTGAGCATTATATAAGCGCAGTGTCGCTTGCACAAGTGCTGAAAGCCATTTTAAGGGATTTCCTCAAGGTTCATGTTTCCAAATGAACCTTCACCTTTCCTTGAGAGGGAAAGTGCGCGATAATCATGACAGGAATTGACATAAACCAGCGCGAGAATATGGTCAATTCCAGGAGCAGAACCTGTGTCCAATACCGCCACCCGCCTGATCACCCTCATCATGCTCATGCAAAGCCAGCCCAACCAGAAAGCCGCCAACCTGGCCGACAAGCTGGGCATCTCCATCCGCACCCTGCATCGCTACATGTCCATGCTGGAGGAGATGGGCATCCCGATCTACACCGAACGCGGCCCTTACGGCGGATTTTCCCTGGTGCGCGGCTACAAGATGCCGCCGCTGATGCTGACCCCCGAGGAGGCCGTGGCCGTTTCCCTGGGGACGAGCCTGGTCAGCGACATGTGGGGACAGTTGTACCAGGAGGCAGCCAAGGGGGCATTGGCCAAACTGGACCGCCTGCTGCCGGACGAGCAGCGCGCCGAGGCGGCCTGGGCGCGCCGGTCGCTTGTGACCATCGGCCTGCACCGCGCTGAATTGGATGTGCTCGCCCCAATCCTGGAAAAGCTGCGCCGCGCCATCCGTGAACTCCGCCAGGTGGAGATGCGCTACCACAGCACCACCCGCCCACACCCTGAAGCCCGCCGCTTCGAACCCTATGCCCTCGCCCACCGCTGGGGCTGGTGGTATGTGGTCGGCTTCTGTCAATTGCGCCAGGAATTGCGCACCTTCCGCGTCGACCGCATCCTGGAAATCAACCTGACCAGCCAGGTTTTCCAGATCCCGCCGGATTTCGATGCCCATGAATACCTGAAGCGCGATTTCCAGGGCCAGCCGCACGTGCAGGCCAGGTTGCGCTTTACGCCCGAAGCCGCCCATATTGCCATTGCAAACCGTGCCTCCTGGGAGGGGCTGGAAGAGCAGCCGGATGGTTCAGTGGTGGTTGTCACATCCTATCCGGACCTGGACTGGGCGGCCAGCGGTGTGCTGGCTTATGGTTTGATCGTCGAGGTGCTTGATCCCCCCGAACTGCGCCAGTTCGTGCGGGTGCAGGCGCAGGCGATCCTTGCCCATTATGTTCAGGAGGAGGTCAAATGAACGAAGCGGAAAGGCAATCCTTCGAAAACCACCTCAAGAGATCCGGCAAGAAGCCGCATGTTATCGAAGGATTGGTTCGACAGGTGTCACAATTCGAGCAATTCCTGCAAACAAGGAATAAAGGATTGGATACCGCTATCGAACAAGATATCCTGGATTTCGCGGCAGAACTGGAAGCTGACCGGCCCGGCTCTGCTGGAAAACGCGTGCGCGGCCTGGCCCTATATTTTCGTTGGAATGGAAATGCTGCACTGGCAGAGACAGCCTCCGGTGTGCGCGAAGGGGCGATAGCCGGGAAACGCAACATTTTCAAACTCTCGGATTTCCGGGGCGTGAACCCGGAGTACATCTCCAGCTTGAAAGCCGCCGGGATTAACAACATCGAGCAGATGCTGGCCGCAGGCAACACCGCAGCCGCCCGGCAGGAACTGGCGGACCGGGCCGGTGTGCCAATGAACATCATCCTGGAACTGGTGATGCTATCGGACCTTGCCCGCCTCGATGGCGTCAAGGCCATCCGTGCCCGGTTGTATTACGATGCCGGGGTGGACACCGTAGAAAAGTTGGCTGGCTTCGAGCCCGAAGAATTGCTGCGCCTGACCGCCGAATTCGTGCAAAACACCGGTTTTGATGGCATCGCCCCGCTGCCCAAGGAAGTGCTCCACACCATCGAGGCGGCCCGCAAACTGCCGAAACTTGTCCAATATGACTGACCACGGAGGATGAAAAATGCCAGATACCTTCGATATCATCACCGTCACCGCAGACAATGTGGAGAAGACCGGCTTCTTCTGCTACATGTCCAAGCGCAAGGAGCCGGGCTACAAGCAGAAACGCACCTGGCTCGATGCCCGCTTCGCCGAGGGGATGAAGATCAAGATCCTCCACGAGCCCGGCGGGCGCGATACAGCCTTCATCGAATACATCCCCGGCGAATACGCCTGGCGGGCGGTGCATGCGCCCGGTTATCTTGTCATCCACTGCCTGTGGGTGGTAGGGAAGGGCAA
>JBFYSM010000387.1:0-5761 GCA_041301605.1 Chloroflexota bacterium
CGCCTCGCACATGCACATCGTATTCAGCCTGGCCGAGCAGTTGCTGTTTCAAGCCTTCCACCGTCCCACTGACCAGGATACGGCCACGATAGATGATGGCGATCTGATCAGCCAGCATTTCAGCCTCAACCAGGTTATGCGTACAGATGACAATCGTGCGTTGCTCGGAACGCAGGCTGGCAATCGAATTCCGTACCAGTTCAGCGGATTCCGGGTCCATGGCCGAGGTGGGCTCATCCAGCAGGAGCACCGGCGGCTCGTGGATCAACGTGCGCGCCAGCGCCAGTTTCTGGCGCATACCCTTGGAGTATTGCCCAATGGGCTGCCCCGAAGCCTCTCCAAGGCCGAAATATTCCAGCAACTCCTGGCCGCGTTTCTGGCGTGCACTGGCATCCAGGCGATAGATCTGCCCAAAGTAATCCAGGTATTCCATCCCTTTCATGCGCAGGTAGAGGCCATGCTGTTCGGTTAATACGCCCACCATGGCGCGCACCTTTTCCGGTTGGGCAACCACATCATAGCCGGCAACCCGCGCCCAGCCGCGGTTCGGGAGCAGCACCGAGGTCAACATGCGGACGGTGGTGGTCTTCCCGGCGCCGTTCTGGCCGAGCAATGCCAGCACCTGTCCCGGCTGGACTTCCAGGCTGACCCCATCCACCGCCCAGAAATCGCCAAATCGTTTGCTAAGATCTTCTGCTTGGATCATACCGATAAAAGGATGTGAACCCTAACCAGCATTCTGTTTCTTGAGCGGGCGATGACGCAGGAACAACAACACGCCAGCAACAACTGCCACAATGGCCATGAAGGTCTGGTTGGCGTTGACCCCCGCAACCTGGGAGGTATCCAACCTAAGGAACTCCAACAGGAATCGCCCAATTGGGTACATAATGCTATATACCAACAAGAGATCCCCTGGCTTCAGGCTGTCTTTGAAACGCCTGCCCAGCCACAGCAGCAAGGCCATGTTCAGCAGGTTCCAGAGGAATTCATATGCGAACAATGGATGGTAATACTCGACATCCGCATAGCCAGGCAAACGGTAAGCCGGTTCGATGGAAATCTTCCAAGGCAGATCGGTTGGAGCGCCATACAGTTCCTGGTTGAAGAAGTTACCCCAGCGGCCAATAGCCTGCGCCAGCGCCACGCCCGGGACGGCGATATCCGCCCACTCCAGGAAATTCAATTTGTGCTTCCTGGCATAGATCAGGAGTGCAATTGCGCCGCCGATAACCGCACCAGGGATTCCCAAGCCTCCAGAACGGAAATTTAGAATATCCAACGGATGGGTAAGATAATACATGGTGGTCAGGCCGCTGGATTCGGAGGGGGTCAGGATGTGCCACAACCGGGCGCCGATGATCCCGGCCAGCACCAGCCAGAACAGCATATCCCAAACCAATTCCGGGTTGAGGCCGCGGCGCTTCGCTCCATATACAGATAGCAATGCGGCAGCAATCACGCCCAGCGTGATCAATATTCCATAAAAGTAAATCTTGAAGGGTTGGTCGAGGAAAGGGAGAGGTATTTCTATTCCGTTAGGCATTTTTACTCCTGCGAGTTGGATTGACGGCGGTGGGCATCCCGCCGGACTCTCATGATGCGCTGCAAGGCCGTGAAGTTGGTCAGGATGGCCATGATCCACAAGGCAACGATTGGATAATTGAGAACCAGGGCCGGAGCCAGAACCAGGTAGCGCTCCACCCGCGTCAGGATGCCAACATTGGCTTTGAAGCCAACAGCATCGGCGCGCGCCTTGACATATGATACCAGCAATGAACCGCAAACCGAGATGAATACCAGGGCACTTCCCAGCACATCGTCGCGGTTCAAATAAAAGATCAACAAGCCAAGATGGGTGACGACTTCTGAATAACGATCCGATACAGAATCCACGAACGCACCCCAGTCATTGGCTTCCCCGCGCAAACGGGCAATGGCTCCGTCCAGGGCGTCGAATGGAACGGACAATAAAATGAGTACACCCCCCCACGTCATATGGCCGCGGGCAATCATCAACGCGCCCACACTTGTCCCGATGAGCCCCAAGATCGTCATGGTGATGGGCCGCAACCCAAGGCGATTAAATAACATTGCCAGGGGGTCGAGTACCCATTTGAACCAGACACGCATTCGATCACTGAAAGTTGGTTTTTCGATTTCCTGTTCCACGATGTTCATCCAATCTAATCAAGATAGAAGAGTTTACCACTTCCTGTATGGCGTTCCAGGAATACGATAGTCCTAACTGCGCTCAACGGCATCATCATCTTCCTCATCTTCACCCGGCTCCACCAGGACCTCGCGATCGCGCCCGCCACCCAGGGATGGGCCAACCACCCCCATTTCTTCCAGTTGGTCCAACAGCCGCGCCGCGCGCGGATAACCGATCCGCAACCTGCGCTGTAGCATGGAAGCGCTGGCACGTTGTTCCTGTTTCAATATGGAAATTGCCTTTTCGATCAAGATCTCATCGTCGCCCTCCTCGGGCTGGTTGAGCAATGTTTCCCAGGGTGGGCGCTCATCGCTCGCCTGGGCATGGGCTTTCTGCCAGAAGGAAATCACCCGTTCGACTTCCTGGTCGGTCACCATCACCCCCTGGGCGCGCACCGGGCTGCCAACTTCAGGATTCAGCCAGAGCATATCCCCATGCCCCAGCAGGTTCTCTGCGCCGGGCAGGTCCAGGATGACGCGCGAATCGACCCCGGATGCCACCGCAAAAGAAAGGCGGGCCGGGAAGTTGGCCTTGATCAGGCCGGTGACCACATCCGTGCTGGGACGCTGGGTGGCGACCACCAGGTGGATGCCCGTAGCGCGCGCCATCTGCGCCAGGCGCACCAGGCTTGCCTCGGTCTGGTCAGAGGCAGACATCATCAAATCGGCCAGTTCATCGATCATGATGACGATGCGCGGCAATGGGAACACATCCTTGCGCCGTTGCAGCTTTCGATTGTAGGCCGCGATATCGCGCGCTTTGGCCGCTTCCAGTAACTTATACCGATGCTCCATCTCGACCACCGCCCAACGCAAAACGCCCAGGATGCGCTGAAGGTCCGTCTCCACCTTGCCATACATGTGAGGCAGGCCATTGAACCGGATGAGCTCCACCTTCTTGGCGTCGATCATGATCAAACGCAAATCCTCTGGGGTGTTATTCATCACCAGGCAGGTGGTCAGCGCTGCGATACAAACGGATTTACCCGAACCGGTTGTACCAGCGATCAGCAGGTGAGGCATGCGCGAGAGATCCGCTACGACCGGTTGTCCAGAGACATCTCGACCAAGGGCAACCGCCAGAGGCGCATCCACCCGATAGAACACATCCGATTCCAGGATCGGTCTCAGGCGGACAGTAACGGAACGGGCATTGGGAACTTCCACGCCTACGTAGGAACGTCCGGGCACGGGGGCTTCGATGCGCAGCCTTTTGGCCGAAAGCGCCAACGCCAGGTCGCGCTGCAAACTGGCGATTTGCGCCACCCTGACCTTGTGGCGGTTTTCATCTCCATTTTCTCCCCCTTTCAAGAAGCCTGGTTCAACCGCGAACTGCGTGACAGTTGGACCGATCCGGAAGCCGACCACGCGCGCCGGGATGCCGAACTCGGCCAGGGTTTTTTCGATCAAGCCGGCAGTCTGGTTGATATTGCGCTCATCCGGTTGGACGCTCTGCTCGCTGACCAGCAGGTTCAGCGGAGGCAGGTTATCCCCACGCTCGAGCGGTTTCTTTGGACGGACATCCTGACTCTCCGGAACCTTGAATGATTTCCGGAATTCGGGTGGTAGTTTCTGTTCTTTTTTCCTTGCCTGAGAAACACCTGTTTTGGTGATCAAGGATTCAGCGGATGAGGATGTTTCATCGGAGACTCTCGCCGGCTGATCCAGAAATGGGACTTCACCAGCCTGCCGAAGCAGCCAGGTTTCCAGCCGGCGCCAGAGACCGAAGGCGCTCATCAAAGTTAATCCCCACAACAAGAAGATCAAGATTCCACCGAATACCATCCCCAGGTAACGGGAGACAAGGGTGGATAAACCCCATCCGATCCGGCCACCCCACCAACCTGCCCCTGCCTGGTAGAGCGAATTGCCGCCAATGACAGAAAGCACGGCCAGGGTCATCAGGGCTGCCAATTCAAACGATACCACCCGTCCCCAGTGTAAAGCCTGCCTGTCTCTGCGGAGAACAAGGATGCCTCCCGCACCACTCGCAACAATGATGAAAATACTTCCCCAACCAACCCAGGTTTTGATGAACCCGGACAAACCCATTAGTAGATCACCCTTAGACCATCCTAAAATTCCCACAAATATGAGCAAGGCAAAAGCCAACAACAAAACACCAGCCACATCCCCCAGGAAACGCCCAAAATGAGTTTGGAAGCGCGCCAGGTGATCCAGGGCATCTACCGATCGAGGATGGGGTTGTGCTTCGGTTTCCGGTTTCGATGAAGCCGAACGGCGGGAAGAAGGTGGCATGGATTATCCTTGCAGCTTCAGGCTGAGGCCCAAACGCTGGCGGCCGGCATCCACCTGCAGGATGCGCACCTGAACCCCCTGACCAGCCTTGAGAATATCTTTTATCTCTGTTTTAGGAGGGAGTGGAATTTCGGAAACATGGATCAAACCTTCCAATCCCTCTTCCAGGCGCGCAAAAGCACCGTAAGGCACAATAGTAGTGACTTGAGCCGGTACTACAACGTTGATCGGATATCGCTGTTCGGCAGTTTCCCACGGATTATCCACCAAGCGTTTGAGGCTTAGGGCTACCCGGCAACGTTCGGGAATCACTTCCAATACCATCACCTCAACGGATTGGTTGATGGATAGTACCTGACTCGGGTGTGTCACCCGGCCCCAGGAGAGTTCGGAAATGTGAATGAGGCCTTCCACGCCTCCCAGGTCGATGAAAACGCCGAAGTCGGTAACATTGGTAACCACTCCCCGAACCCGCTGGTATGGCTTCAGGGAACTAAATAGAACCGTTCGTTTACCAGCCCCTGCTTGTGCCGCCCGCTCGGAAAAAACCAACCTTCCTTCATCCGGAACGCATTCGATGATCTTTAACTGCAAAGCATGTCCCATATGCGCCTGCAGGCATTCTTCTCGCTCATCATCTCCAGCCTTCGGAGGCATATTGACCAGATGCGAACAAGGGATGAAGCCATATAATGCATTCCCCTCCACAAGCAAGCCGCCTCGATTGTGGCCGGTTACCGTCAGGGTAAGAACCTGGTCATTGCGAAACAACTCCAGGGCGAGATCCCACTCTACGCCCGCATCGCGTTGCTCTTCGATCTTCTGCGGCTTGGCTGGAATCGTGAACGCACCTACCTCCTCGTCCCCCAAGACCGACTCCCACCACCCCTCATCGTGTGTGTGATCCTGATCTTCAAGAAAACGATCTTGAACCATTAAACCTGCCCGGCCTCCTTCCTCATGAATTCTCCTGTAACTGGCGTTCCATCTCCAAGATGACCCTGGCCACCTCTTCTATTGCAACCCGCTGCTTGCGATACAAATCCGCCTCCGACATAGCAAGTCGGGTTGCCACCTCACGCACCTTGCGCCCCTCGATAAATTTCATCTCCAGGATGTTGAAAAGGATCCACTCTGCTGTAAAACGCCGCTCCCCCTCCGGTCGGACGCTATCAACCGCCTGGCGAAGGATGGCGCGTAGTGCATTAGCCGGACTATCGTTATGTTGCTGGAATGCCCGTTGTACAACTTGCAACCGGATCAACGGACTCTGGGTTAATTTTGGCCC
>JBFYSM010000397.1:0-7588 GCA_041301605.1 Chloroflexota bacterium
CGGCTTCGCCGCCCACACATCCCCCGCCCCCCAGGTTATTGAGATGATACTATTTTCGCAAGAAATTGCTGATAAAAAACCAGAGATTGGCCGGACGTTCGGCCAGTCGGCGGACGAAGTAAGGATACCAATGGGTTCCATAAGGGATATACACACGTACCGGAAAACCATCCGCTGCCAGTTGACCTTGCAAGTCACGCCGGATGCCATACAACATCTGGATTTCGAGTGCGCCCTTGGGGTAGTTCGCTTTCCCAGCATACTGCTTTCCAAATTCGATCCGTTTGGCATCGTGTGTCCCCAAGGCTGGGATGGGCGGGATGCGGCCATCTGCGCTTACTGTGGGTGCTCCTACAGTCAGTGCATAATCAATCATGATCTTTGTCAGGAGATCAAAATTTGCATCCACATCCTTCTTCTTCGGGAAAGCCAGTTCAGGGGGTTCTTTATATGCACCTTTTACCAGGCGGAAGCACGCTCCTTCGGCGAGTAACGCTTTGGTATCGGCTTCTGTACGAAATAGACAGGATTGTACAACCAGGCCCGTGTTGTCGTATCCTTTCTGCTGCATCAAACGGTAAAGCGAGATGGTCCTGTCAGTGTAGGGGCTGTCTTCCATATCGATCCGCACAAAGTTCTTATATTTCTTGGCGCGGGCGAGGATTCTTTCCAGGTTATTGGCCACCAAACCCTCATCCAGGCCAAGTCCGATCTGGGTTAGCTTGATGGATACATTGGCTCGCACATCACAGCAGTTGATCTGGTCAAGAAGCTCCAGGATATCTTCGGTTGCCTTTTGGGCTTCTTCTGGTGTCGATGTATGCTCTCCAAGGTGATCCAGGGTTGCATTGATCCCATTCGAATTCAAAACACGAACAACCTGAATTGCAGATTCAATTGTTTCACCCGCGACAAACCTGGATGCTACCCGCCAGGCGAATTTCCAGCGGGTAACGATCCGCTGCGCCCAGGCTGCTTTGGAGAGATAGATCAGGAGCGAACGAAGCATAGCACCTCTCTTGAAGATAGTTTGATTGAGATTTGCGCAATCTGTCACCAACGATTTTAGCACAATCTCATAAGAATGAGTGTTCTTTGGGAATTAGAGCGTAGTGAGGCAGGGAAATGAGTGTGTTATACTACTCGCCTGATCAAATGCAACGAGAGGATGAATGAGAATTCGAGGTTCTTCGCATTTATTTCGTTGGGGATCATTAGCACTGATCTTGCTGGCTGTCATACTGACTGCTTTCCAACTCGTTCAATACAGCAGATTGAGGCAGTACTATCCTCCAGGGATGATTATCGCCGGGGTTCCAGTAGGCGGATTGGATCCCGAGGCCGCAAGACAGCGTTTATTGCAAGTATATTCCATACCAATTGAACTCTACTACAACGATTCCATCATCCACCTTGATCCAGGCCTTGTGGGCTTTGAACTGAAGCTGGAAAGCATGCTCGCAGCCGCCGATTTGGAGCGTAGTGGCTCATCGTTCTGGGTTGGCTTCTGGGATTACCTGTGGAACCGCGAACCTGCGCCCTCCATTATCCCTCTGGTGTCATCGATAAGCGAAGACCGGCTGCGCGAGTATCTTGTCATCGAGATAGCATCCCGCTATGATAGCCCCCCCACCCCTCCCCAGCCAATCCCAGGAAGTACGGAATTCCGACCTGGACAACCCGGCCAGACCCTTGACATCGAACGGGCGCTTATCCTGATCGAGGATGCTTTGCATTCACCATCCAACAGGGTGGTGATCCTGACCACCCAGCGCGTCAGTGCCGGGCGTCCCGGACTCCAGAATCTCCGCATCCTTCTCCAACAGATCATCGATGCCAATAATTTCACAGGCATTGCCGGAATCTATATGCTCGACCTTCAAACAGGTGAAGAGATCCACTTCGGCTACCGTGCCGGGCAGGAGATACCAGTCGATCCGGATATTGCTTTCTCAGCATCCAGTACGATCAAAATTCCTATCATGGTATCCGTCTATCTCAACTCGAACGGACAGTTGGATGAAGAAACTGCCGATTTAATGCTGGATATGATCCAGAAATCGATCAACGCCTCATCCGACCTCCTGATGAGTACTCTCGACTCCGTTCGCGGTCCTCTCGTTGTCAGCGATAATATGAGTGCCCTGGATCTGAATAACACCTTCCTGGCAGGCTTCTTTTGCTCACCAGAAGATCCGTGTCCGGTTTTGAAGATTTACACCACACCCGCCAATTCAAGAACGGATGTGACCACCTATCCGGAAATCTACAACCAGACGACTCCTTCCGATATGGGTACACTCCTCGGCGATATTTACCAATGCGCCGAGACAGGAGGAGGGGCTTTACTGGTTGCATTTCCCGGAAAAATAACGCAGGCGGCTTGCAGTGAAATGATCGAATACTTAAAGGAAGATCAGATTGGGGTTTTGATCCAGTCTGGTGTTCCAGAAGGCACCGCAGTTGCCCACAAACATGGTTGGACTACCTATGGCGGCATCATCCAGGATGTCAGCGATGCAGCAATCGTGTATACGCCTGGTGGAAATTACATTTTGAGCATCTATGTATACGAAGACCAGGTGATCTGGAATAACATTTCTCTCCTCTACGCACAGTTGTCGCGGGCAGTCTATAATTACTTCAACCTGCCTTCAGAATAAACATACTGGCAAGATATTCGATATATAATTTGTTCATGAGCCAAACCCTGAGCCTTTACCGCCTCCAACAAACCGACTCACGCGTAGACCGTGTCAATGCTCGCATCACGGAGATTCAGAAAATCATCGATAATGATGAAGTCCTCCAACTGGCCATTATCGCTGCCGACAAAACCACTCGTGATTACCAGGATGCCCAGCGTGCTCTCCATATTGCTGAAGCAGCCGTTCAGGATCAACGAACGAAAATTGAACAAAACGAGGCCAGCCTGTACAGTGGGGCTATCAAAAACCCAAAAGAACTTCAAGACCTTCAAAACGAAGTCGCGTCACTAAAGCGCCACCTGATCACATTGGAAGATCGCCTGCTGGATGCGATGATATCCTGCGAAGAGGCTGAAGCATTGCAACGGGACAGCAACCAGAAATTTGACCAAGAACGCCAGCGGGTGGCAGGTCAGAACAGTGAACTCACCCAGGAAATGAATGAACTCGCCAAAGAAAAAGACAAACTTGCAACAGAGCGCCTGGCAATAGCCGGATCGGTCCCGGAACATCTACTCCGAATCTATGAAGACTTGCGGAAACAAAAGCGAGGTATTGCTGTTTCTTCGGTCGCGGATAATGCCTGCGAAATTTGTGGTACAACCCTGACACCTGCCCAGGCTCAAGCCTCCCGCTTGGGCGCCCAAATGATCCACTGCCCCAACTGTGGGCGGATCCTCTACGGGAATTAGCTCCGAAGGGATAAGCACAAACCATGTCCTTCCGTTTTCCACACATCGACGGTCTTTCGTTTTGGGCTGGTTTTATTGCTGCAACCATCCTCTGGTGGATCCTGGGGCTGTTGCGCCCAACGCTCCGCCAAATCCGGGAGAATGCAACTGCCAAACGCCAAGCTGCCAGGAGCCGCACAAGTACGAGCGTAGAGGAACACTACCGCCAAATCATTTTACAAAAAGCACAGGGGATGCACCTTTCAGCGCCGCTATTCTCACTGGAAGAAATCGTTGTTGCCCCCCATCTGCTCGCTCCGCCAGTTCGCGTTGAACCAGGTGTCACGAATGAGGATGACGATATTGTAGCCATAACCCTGCCCTATTTACCCTCATGGGCTGAAATTGCATCGATATACCAGGCACCAACCTTAACACTATCCGAGGCGTTATCCGGTGATTCGGATATCGTTCTGGCCGGGCATGCCGGCGCAGGAAAAACCGTTGCCCTGGCTTACCTTGCATCGCGCCTGGCGCGCCGGGAGCAGGTTCCAGGTTTGGCAGATGATACACTCCCTTTGATTGTCCATGTAGCAGACCTGAACCTGCCCATCAAAAGTGAAGGAGATGTACTCACCCCCCTCATCGAACTGATCCTTGAAAAGGCTTCGATCTTCGATCAGTCCCGATTACCAGATTTTATCCGGACAGCCTTCATAGACGGCCGGATCTTGCTTCTCCTGGATGGAACAGACGAATTAACTCCCAAAGGCCTTGAAGAAGCCATTGAATTCATAAAAGCGATCAAACGTACATACCCAGGAACGCACATCGTCACAACGGCCAATCCGGAATATTTGGATGGCCTGGTATCACTCAATTTTGTTCCGTTCACGATTGCTACCTGGAATGATAGCCAATTTGGTGAATTCCTGGGCAAATGGTCGGATGTATGGACGCGTTTTGTCAATGTGGAAGCCTGGGCACAAACCGGACCCGAACAGGTGGACACTTTGATCCTCAATAGCTGGCTCAAAGCTGAGAGCGCCCTCCTTACGCCACTGGAGTTTACATTAAAAACCTGGGGGCTCTATGCAGGAGACCTGCGTGGGCCAAGGCCGATCGATTTCATCGAAAGCCATGTTCATCGTCTTACACCATCTAACGCCCCCCCGGAAGCCCTGGAACTTCTGGCCTTACAAGTAACCGTGGCAATGGAACCAGTGTTTGAACCCAGGAAGGCGCATGAGTGGATCAAAGAGTTCGAGCCGGTCGAAGTGGCACCCGATGAGGAAAATATTGATTCGGACGAGAACGCATCCGAAGAGAAAATAACTTCCCCAAAGAAATCCACCAAACAGGATAAACTCCAGACACCTTCCACGAGCCTGATAACAAAGATGGCGTCAAGTGGATTGTTGATCCAGCACCGCAACAATCGAATGCGTTTCTTGAACCCAGTCTTCGGCGGATTCCTTGCCGGAAAAGCATTGGTCAACTATAACGCCGAGAAAATTCTCGATCAACCCTACTCGATTGGGAAGACGCTTTCCTTGCAATACCTGGCCCTTTTTGGGGAGCCTTCACCGCTATCCACCAAATTACTCCAGAAACAAGATCGCCCACTGGAAAGGAATCTGTTCACCGTTGCGCGTTGGCTGAAAGATACCCCTCGTGACGCTGCCTGGCGCGGACCGGTCATGGCCCGCCTGGCCAAACTCCTCCAGCACGAAGGCCAGCCTCTCGCTCTGCGTGGACAATCCCTGGCCGCGATCATTATGAGTGGGGATCCGAGTGCAGCCTTGCTCCTGCGCCAGCTTTGCGAAGCGGAGTTCCCTGAATTACTCCAGCTTTGCTCGTTGGGTTGTGGTGCATTGCGAGATACAAAGGCCATCCCAACCCTGAACGCATTACTTTCCTTTCCTAGCCCAGGTGTGCGCAGGGCAGCCTGCCTGGCCCTGGTTGCCATCGGCAATACCCCGGCACTGGAAGCAGTTGCATCTGTGCTCCTGCACGGAGATGAAACAACTCGCCGGAATGCAGCAGAAGCAATGGCCAACCATGCCGGGGAAGGACACGCCATGCTCAAGGAAGCAGCAACAATGGATGATGTTCTTGTCCGACACGCGGCAGCACATGGACTTGGGCGCGTCCATCAGCCATGGGCGGATGAAATCCTGGCGCGCATGCAAATCGAAGACTCCGAATGGATGGTTCGGAACGCCGCAACTGAGGTTATCGAAAAAAGGCAACGCCCCAACCCACACATCCCGAAACGCCTGCCACCCCCATCCGAGTCTCCCTGGCTGATCGAATATGCCGGGAAGCAAGGCCTGGGAGTATCCCCGGATAAACCGTCAACAGGGCTATTGTTGAACGCACTCAAGAGTGGAACTGAAGATGAACAATTGGCCGCGCTATCTTACCTGCGCATGATGCCCACCGAGGGTGTCTTCGGTGCACTTTACCAGGCGATGTACAGCGGTGGAGCGGAGTTGCGCGAGGCTGTCTTCCACACCTTCTGGGAAATGGCCGCCAGGGGTGTCGATGTTCCCGATCCACAACAGTTTGGGGTTGGCTGATGCTGATCACACATGCAACAGTTATTACATGGGGAAAACCCAACCAGATCCTGGAAGATCATGCCATCTATATTGAAAATGGCTGCATCGTTGATTTAGGAATCAGCAACGAGCTCCACGAAAGGTATCCCGCATCGGATATCCTCGATGCAGGCGGGAAATACCTCCTGCCAGGGAATATCTGCGCCCACACCCATTTCTATGGGGCCTTTGCACGCGGCCTGCCAATACCCCCCCCCGCACCCAGTGATTTCCTCCAAATCCTAACAAGATTATGGTGGCCGCTCGATAAGGCATTGGATTACGAGGCTATCCGCCTTTCTGTCTTGGTATGCCTGGTGGATGCCATCAAACATGGAACAACCTCCCTCATTGACCACCACGCTTCTCCGAATGCAATCGACGGCTCCCTGGATGTGATATCAGAAGCGGTTGACCGCGCCGGGGTACGATGCGTCTTGTGCTACGAAGTAAGTGACCGCGACGGTTCCGCCAAGGCGAAGGCAGGTATCCAGGAAAATGTACGGTTCATCCGGAAAACCACACAAGTCAAAAATTCCCTGCTTGCGGCAACCTTTGGACTGCATGCATCCCTGACCCTCTCGGATTCAACTTTGGAATCTTGCCGCAATGAGGCGCCTGATGATGTGGGTTTTCACATTCACGCTGCGGAATCGGATGTAGATCAATATGACAGCCTAGCCAAATCCGGCCTACGGGTTGTAGACCGGCTGCAGAAGCATAACCTGCTTGGCCCAAAATCCATCCTGGCACATGCCGTTCACGTGGATGCGCGCGAGATCCAGATTCTATCAGAAACAAAAACCTGGGTTACCCACCAACCGCGTTCGAACATGAACAACGCCGTTGGGATGGCTCCGGTCGAATCCATGTTGCGTGCGGGTGTCAGGCTTGGCCTGGGCAACGATGGTTTCTCGAACGCCATGTGGGAAGAGTGGAAAAGTGCTTATTTAATCCACAAAGCCTGGCATCACGACCCTCGGCGTGTTTCCGGATACGATGTAACCCAAATGGCAATATATAACAATGCAGAGTTGGCCAGCATCTACTTTCCTTATACGCCCGTTGGGATCATCGAGCCTGGCGCGGCTGCTGACCTGATCCTGGTCGATTATCACCCTTATACACCTATCACGCCCAAGAACCTTCCCTGGCACATCCTTTTCGGCTTCCACGAGAGCATGGTTTGCACAACGATCGTCAATGGCAAGATCCTGATGAAAGATCGAAGATTGATGACCCTCGATGAGGAAGCCATTTCCGCCCAGGCTCGCGAACTTGCACCGCAGGTCTGGGAACGTTATAACAACCATCTTACGGGAGAGTAAGCCATGAACGATCCATCGATTCTTCTCACATTGGCGGTTCTGGGGGGAACCGGCAAGGAAGGCAAAGGGCTGGCTTATCGCTGGGCGAAATCCGGCTACCGGGTGATCATCGGCTCGCGGACACCCGAGAAGGCCCAAATGGCGGCCGAGGAAATCGGCAAACTGCTTGGCGGGGCTGCGAACGTAACCGGGATCGGGAACCTGGAAGCCGCCCAGCAGGCTGATGTGGTCATCCTGGCCGTCCCCTATGCCGCCCACCGCGACACGCTTGAATCAGT
>JBFYSM010000399.1:0-3329 GCA_041301605.1 Chloroflexota bacterium
ACATATCCCCATTCATCGGGCAAAGTATCTGTCACAACAACATCGTTCAAGCCATATGTGCCAACATCGATACCCAGGGTGAATTGCGTAGTCTGCCCGATTGCCGAGGGGACGAGATCCGGATTGGCAGTCTTTTCCAGATTCACAACAATGTCGATCCATTCCTTGTTCAAGGGCAGGATGGTATAGCCGGCATCAATGTAAGGGTTGCCGGTACCAGCAAATTGAGCGTCCTCGCCCCAGACGATGGCAAAGGGGGCGGTTGCCCAGATGTGCATACCCGTATTATCGTAGGGATGCGGGGCTGTGATCGGATCGGTGATTTTCTGAACCTGGATCCTGTTCAACGTAAAGGTTTGATCGGCAACACCATCTGCAGGAAAGAAATCCACAAAGATCGTTGTATTATCCTGGGTGGGAGTGACATAGACAGGCGAGCCATTGATACAGTTACCGGCAGGCGGGGCACCCGTACAATCATTGAATGGGCCAACCGGGGAAAAACCAGGCGCCCAACTGACAACGTACTGGCTGGTCAACGTGTTGGCCGGGATGAGAGAAAAGCCCCAGTTACGGACTGCACTGCCGGTATCGTATTCGCCGATCGCCCAGAACTTGGTGCTGCCATCGGCGGCCTCCAGGTAGACTCCGGAATCATCCGGCATGTAGCGGCCAACCATGGCCTGATAACTGCGCGTGGAATTGGGCGGCAAGGTAAAGGAACCGCTGCCAAGGCCATCTTCGTAATTGATCACCAGGTCTGAACCGGTCGGGTTGTAAATATACAAGTTCACATACGTGGCCCCCGTTCCATAACTCGGAACCGGGCTGTAGTATTTCGTGTCCCATAAACTACTCGGTACCGCGGTATGGCTGCGGCTATCCCACTGCTGGTTCTGGCGTCCAACAATGAACTGAACCTGCACCGGGTGGTTGGCAACAACGGTCGTACCAGCATTGATATCGTACAACTGGGTCACCTGGCCGCGGTCCAAGGTCGTTGACAAACCTGCGCCTCCGGGGTTGTTCACCGTTATGTCGGTGGCATCCTGGGTGGCCTGTACAAGCAAATACACATTCTGAAAATCAGGGTATGCAGGATAGAGATCCTGCCCGACGGGAATCGTATACTGATTCTGATAAGGCTTGATCGGGTAGATTTCCCAAGCGCTGGCATATACCGTCCCAACGCTGGTTGGCCAAAACGCCTGCGCCACCGAAACCGCCCCACCCACTACAAAGATGCGATCTCTTCCATCGTAGCAACGGGTTGCGAGGCCGCCCGTCCCGCCGGCCGGGAACGTGCTGCCGATGCAATCATCCAAACCACTCCGATCTATGTTCGCCGGAACATCGGATATAAAAGTCAATACGGTGCCCCTGCTGGCCGTGTAGGATTCATCGTTCCCGGTGTTGCCAGTACCATAGCCATTTTCCCAATGATCGTAATAAATGGTTGTATTATCACCAGCAACAGAAATCGTAATCACATTATGGAGGTTATTGCCAGTCAGACCCCCATCGTTATCAAGCAGGATATTGCGAAGCTGGTACGCCGAACCAGGGATGAAATATTCGGAGTACCCAGAGGCGACTGCCGCTTGGACTGGTTGAACATTCCCCAACGCGATTACAGGCAAACTTAGGATGACAAGAATTGCCATCCCCATCCGTATGAAAGGATATATTTTGGGAGTCATCTTTTCCTCCAGAGGCACTCTCTTCTCAAAAGTGTTCGAACGACTGATCATGAAGGATGATGTTGGAATAATCCAGTTTCATCCATAAGAGCTATTCCTAACAAAATTGTAATTACTACAATTATACTCCTAAATAAAGAGGCATAGGAAAGCGTTCGGTAATTACTCGCATTTTAAAATCATATTGCAAGACAACCGTCTCGCGCCAGATGTCCTTCTGAGCGACCCGCTTCGCGGGGATAGAAGAAGCTCGCTTTTGGCAAGAGTTCCCTTGAAAATCTGAGATTCTTCGCCGCGTGGTCTCGATATGCTGCGCTACTCGACCACCAGCGGCTCACATCGATTCATCCTATCTGCCCAAGTCGATAACAAGATTGACTCTTCCCCCTTCTTGCAGTATCCTTGCCCCATCCGGGTGGGTCCGGCGCGGCGGAGCCCTGCGAACCCCGTCAGGGCCGAGAGGCAGCAGCGGTAAGGAGGTGCCTCCGGGTGCCGCCGGGTTGCCTGCCCGGATAATTTTGTCTTTTTGCTTTACACTTCCCCTCCCCTGTGGCAAAATACACCCATGTCGCGCTGGATCAAATTCCTGATTGCCATTGTCACCGGCCTCGCCCTGGGCCTGCTGTATGGCTGGCTGGTCAGCCCGGTCGAATATGTCGATACCTCTCCTGATACCCTGCGGGCCGATTACCAACTCGATTACGTGCTGATGGTGGCCGAAACCTACCATGCGGAGCAGGACCTCGACCTGGCTGCCCGCCGCCTGGCCATGCTGGGCAGCGAAAGCCCGGCTGAGATCGTCGCCGGTGCACTCAAGAACGCCATCCTGTTCGGCATCCCTGAGGATGACCGCCTCCTGATCCAGAACCTGGGAGCCGCCCTGCTGAACTGGCAGCCAGACAGCGGAGGCAGCCTGCCATGAGCAAGGAATGGAATCCCTCCCGGCGCTCCTGGCTGGCCGAGAACCTGTACCTGCTGACCGGCCTGTTGATCGGGCTGGGCCTCGGCCTGCTTTACGCCTGGGTTATTTCGCCGGTCAAGTATGTCGATACTTCCCCTGCATCCCTGCGGGCGGACTTCAAGGATGGGTACCGGGCTATCATTGCCTCCGCTTACCTGGTCAGCGGCAACATCGAACGGGCGCAATCCCGCCTGGCACTGCTGGGCGACCCGGACCCGGTCCAGGCGCTCGTGAACCAGGCCCAGCAAGCCCGCAGCCAGGGTGATCCCAACAATTCAGCCTATGCCTTGTCCATGCTGGCCGAAGCCCTGCAGCAGCCTCCCACCAGTCCGCCCACGCTTACGCCCATCCCGCCCACCCAGACACCCGAGATCATCGTCACCCCCTCCGAAACGGGCAGCCCCACCCCCACCTCGCTGGTGATGACTCCCATCCGGACACCCTCGCGCACGCCGACTCCCATCCTGCCGCCCACCCCGCGCCCATCCCGCACGCCAACACCCACGCTCGGTGCGCCTTTCCTCCTGGTTGACCAGCAGGTGGTTTGCGACCCGGCCTATCCCGAAGCCCTGTTGCAGATCGATGTGGCGGATTCCAACGGCGATCCGGTTCCGGGCATGCGCCTGACAGTCATCTGGCAGGGTGGCTCGGACACCTTTTACACCGGC
>JBFYSM010000413.1:0-3262 GCA_041301605.1 Chloroflexota bacterium
TAGTGATGGCAAGCAGGTTCTGGATGACTGGAATGAAGGTGGAAAGCAGGATTGCATAGAGGAAAACGGCCCTCACGCCAGATGCATGTTCATCCATGTCCATCGCTGCATCGCGCTGGCAAATCCACCAGTGCAGCCCAAACACGGGCACGCCTACCAGGATCAAGGCCATACCCATCGCCAGTTGCGTTACACCTCCGCCGCCAACATCAGGGGATGTTACGGAACGCAGGAGGCTAATTAGCCCCCACAGCACCACCTCAAGACTGACGAAGGCTACTGCGTAAAAATAAATCCTTCGGACAATGCGCATTTTGCCTCGGCTTTTTCAGGGTTTGGCTGGTTCGATAGGCTGTTGGTACCAATCCCAAACCCAGTAGGGATAGGGCATGTAGGTTAATTTCCACTTCCCATCCTGTTGAACGAGGGTGGCATTTTCCGTTGAATTCCAACCCTCCGAGAAGGGACCGGTTGATGCGTACAACACCGTCACAGTCACCAGTACTTTATCCCCCTCCAGGTACTCCACTTCTCCAACCCGGATGGCATTGCCAGAAACATTCATCCCGTAAGTGACAAAACCCTGGCGGAAGGCAGTGTAGGATGGCTTGTTCTCCAGATCAGCCAGGTAGCTGTAGGCGCGTTCGTAATCCTCATCGTACAGCGCCAGGGCATAGTTATGTACCACACCATCCGGCGTATCGTCCGGCAGGTAGGCCTGCGTATCCTGGCGGATGAAGAACAAGGCCACGGCAGCGATGACCAGCAGGATGATGAAAAGCAAAATCCCCAGCAGGAAGCGATCTTGTTTCATGGTTCACCTCATTTCAAGCCGAAGTGGATATAGTGCGGGCGCATCAACACCAGCGGCACTTTGATCGCCCCCATTCCCTGGAGGAAGGGATTGCTTACTTCTACATTGTAAAGGGAAAGGAAGGATGATTTCATCGTATCCAGGTTTGCCGCCAGGCTGATCTGTGAGGAGATACGGATCTGGCCGTTGAACCGGAATGTTCCCACCATTGCTGTGACTGCTTCCATCTTTCGGTTCATTTCAGTCTCATCATAATCCAAAGGTTCGTCATTTGGAGGAAGTACATGATATGCGATCACCTGCGAAGTAGGCATGAAGTAGTTTTGATATGTTTCGGGTTGGATACTTGGCCCACCAAAAGTGACTACCTGTGCTTTCCTGACATATACATATTCGGAAACAGCCTCCGTGCGGATCCAGATATTAGCCCGTAGCGTGGATTTGATCGCAATTCCCCCACGGGCAACGGTTGTCAGGCTGTAAACCATGACCGGAACAATGCGCTCATCGGGTAGAACTCCCCCTTCCTTTGTCAGGCTGGGCTCAGTCATATTCTCTTCTCCTTGGTCTGAAAGGATTGTATAGTTTTTCGATGAAAAAAGCAAGTCAGGCAGGGTCAGGTAACATTTCAATAAATGGGGCTTGGGGGTGTGCGGGTGGCTCCGCCGCCCGCACACCCCCAACATTACCCTTCATTTAGAGAAGATTCAGCCAGGAGGCTGGGTGAGGTATACTTAAGTTAATCCTGAAAAGAAAAATGGAGATGCTCATGACCGATACCATTCCTCACTGGAACCTGTCCAACGTTTATCCCGGACTCGAAACCAAAGAATTCGCTGCCGATATCGAAAAACTCAAAGGCTTGATTGCAGAGATGGAGGCATTCTTTGCCAATCGGGTAGCCAAATCCGATGTAAAAACCAATCCCAAAGAACTTGGCAACCTGCTCGGTGAGGCTGTCAATCGCTGGAATGCCCTGTATGAGCTTTCGGGTACATTGCGGGCGTATGTCAGTTCGTTCGTGACCACCGATTCCCGGGATATGGTGGCCATGAAGAAGATGTCAGAATTCCAGATGATCGGCGTGCAGATGCGCAAGCTGGGCGTACAGTTCCAGGCCTGGGTTGGGAAAATCGCTCCCGTGCTCGACCAGGCCATCCAGCACAATAAGGCTGCCGTCGCGCATGCTTTCTCGCTCAAAGAGACTGCCGAGCAGAGCAAGTATATGATGAGCGAGGCGGAAGAAGGATTGGCAGCCGAATTGAATGTGAGCGGCGCCAGCGCCTGGGCCAAGCTCCAGGGAACGGTCACCTCACAGCTGGCGGTCGATTTCGAACTGGATGGCAAATCCCAGAAACTGCCCATGCCTGCCCTGATCAACCTGCACTCCCACCCGGATGAATCGGTCCGCAAGCGGGCCTATGAAGCGGAGATGAAAGCCTGGGAATCCGTCCGCGAGCCGCTGGCGGCCAGCCTGAACGGCGTCAAGGGAACGATCAACACCCTCAACAAACGCCGCGGCCGGGAAGATGCCTTGCATTCCTCCATTGACCAGGCGCGCATCGACCGCCCAACCCTGGAAGCCATGCTGGGCGCCATGCACGATTCCTTCCCCACCTTCCGCAAGTATTTCCAGGCCAAAGCCAAACGCCTCGGCAAGCAAAAACTGGCCTGGTGGGATGTCTTTGCTCCTTCCGGCAAGACGGACAAATCCTATTCCTGGGATGAGACGCGCGCCTTCGTTCTGGAGAACTTCGGCAAATTCTCGCCCGATCTGGAAGCATTCGCCAAACGCGCCTTCGATCATCACTGGATCGACGCCGAGCAGCGCGAGGGCAAGCGCGGCGGCGCGTTCTGCATGGGTGTGCCGGGGGTCAAGGAAAGCCGCGTGCTCTGCAATTTCGACGGCACCCTCGACCAGGTCTCCACCATCGCCCATGAGTTGGGACATGCCTTCCACAACGAGTGCGCTTACCAGGCCGGCAAGACCGAACTGCAGCAGGATACGCCGATGACGATGGCTGAGACCGCATCCATCATGTGCGAGACCGTTGTCATGCAAGCCGTGTTGGCGCAGGCCACCGATCCGCAGGAGCAGCTTGCCATCCTCGAAACATCCCTGATCGGGGATGCCCAGGTGATCGTGGATATTTACTCCCGCTACCTGTTCGAGAAGGAACTGTTCGAGCGCCGGGAGAAATCCGAACTTTCAGCCGATGACCTGTGTGACATCATGGAACGGGCGCAGAAAGCCACCTATGGCGATGGCCTGGACGAGAACTTCCTGCACAAGTACATGTGGACTTGGAAGCCGCACTACTATCGGCCCGAACTTTCCTTCTACAACTATCCGTATGCCTTCGGCCTGCTCTTCGGATTGGGACTGTACGCCATCTACCAGCAGCGCGGCGCCGAATTCATCCCGGACTATAAGCACCTGCTCGCCTC
>JBFYSM010000414.1:0-2802 GCA_041301605.1 Chloroflexota bacterium
GGTTTATTGGCGGGAAGTGGCGTAACAACGGCAGGGCGACTATCGATTGGCGGCAAGAGTCCCCTGACACGCGGGGCAAAGGAAGCCAATGCGGGAGGAACAGCTGGGGATGTGCTTGGCAAACTTGGATTTAAAGCCGTGGTTGTTGAAGGTCAGCCTTCAAAAGGTGATTTTTATATTCTGTATATTGATGGAGATGAAGCTGAAATCCTTCCAGCCGATGATCTTGTCGGCTTGGGAACATATGAAACTTCCGATCAATTGCAGGAAAAATATGGCTCTGATAGTACGGTAATTTCCATTGGTCAGGCTGGGGAAGGGTGCATGGGTGGCGCCGGCATTTGCGTAACCGGCGAGGGCGGCCAGCGCAGCAATTATGCGGCCCGTGGAGGTTTGGGGGCTGTAATGGGCAGCAAGGGACTGAAAGCGGTTGTGATCGACAAGCCAGTGGGGAAGGCTGTTCCCCTGGCTGATGCAGAAAAATTCAGAACGGCGGCGCGTACCTTTGCTCAAAAGCTGATCAACGACCCGAAATTGGGAACCAAGGGCTCTCAACATTTGTATGGGACAGCCTCCATTGTGGCTGCCGTGAATGAAATCGGTTCATTGCCCACCCGAAATTTCAGTGCAGGCAATTTTGAAGGGATGGAAAAGCTGCGCGGCGAACACCTTAGGGAGGTCACCCTTTCCCGGGGTGGAGAAGCCGGTACCCGTTGCATGCCTGGTTGTGTGATCGCCTGCCGCAACGTGTATGTGGATGAATCTGGCAAGCCGATCGTCGGTACGCTGCAATATGAAACGATTGCATTGTTGGGCTCAAACCTGGGTTTAGGAAGTTTAGATGAGGTCGCCTTGTTGAACCGCATGTGCAACGATTTTGGGCTGGATACCATCGAGACAGGTGCCGCTTTAGGGGTGGCGATCGAGGCTGGTCTGGCTGACTTTGGTGATTTCGCGTCCATTCGCGGGTTGCTGGAACAGGTAGGTAAAGGAACCGTGCTCGGGCGGCTGATCGGCAATGGAGCGGTAGCGACCGGGCGCGTGCTCGGGGTCCGGCGTGTTCCGGCCGCGGTTGGACAGGGAATGCCGGGTTACGATCCCCGCAGCTTGAAGGGAAATGGTGTTACCTATGCCACATCCCCGCAGGGCGCAGATCACACGGCCGGTAACGCATTCGGGGCACGCAAAGAGGTCAATCCATTGGGCGTGGAAGGCCAGAAAGAATTATCCCTCAAGTTGCAGATCATTGCTGCCATGCTCGATAGCACTGGCTTGTGCCTGTTTGCCCGGCCTCCCATCATTGCTGAACCGCAATTGATGGTGGATTTGGTCAATGGCCGTTATGGATGGGATTGGACGGTAGAGGATTACAACCGCTTCAATCGTGATGTTCTCCGAACGGAACTCGAATTCAACCGCAGAGCGGGGCTCACTGCAGCCGATTATCGTATCCCTGAATTCATGCGGGAGGAGCCGCTTCCGCCTCATGCTGCGACCTTTGACATACCCGATTCTGATCTGGATTCGGTGTTCGAGGCTTTATAGGTGTCTCGTGGAAGTAACTGTAGAACTCTCCGGCCAACTTTTACCCGGCAAGCCACGCCGTCGAACGTTGAAACTCGATCAACCATTGACAGTGCGGGACGTGGCGGTTTTGTTGGAACTGGATGATGAGGAGGTAGGCCTGGCTGTCATCAATGGCATCCAAAGTGAAATGGAAGATATTGTGCCAACTGGCAGCCGTGTGTGCTTTTTCCCGTATTTATCTGGTGGATAGGTCGTTCGATTATCCCGATCATTTATTGGATTGGAACCGAAAAAACTGAAAGCTGGAGGAGAAGGATGAGCTACTTGAAAGTTGAAGGGTTGAGCAAGTCCTTTGGGGGATTGAAAGCAGTACATGATGTCAGTTTCGAGGTCGAGAGTGGTGAGATCATTGGCATTATCGGTCCCAATGGTTCAGGTAAAACCACCACTTTGAACCTGCTAACCGGGTTCCTCAAACCCGATTCTGGCATCGTTATGTTTAGGGGACAAAATGTGGCGGGACTTCCGCGTTGCCAGGTGTGCCGAAAGGGGGTAGCCAGGACCTTCCAAATCATCAAACCGTTCCTTGAATTTACAGCTCTGCAAAATGTGATGGTAGGCCGGGTATACGGGCAAGAACCTGCCAAGAACCTAAAAGTGGCGGCCGAGGAATCAAAGAAATTGCTTGAGTTGGTTGGTCTCCTGGGTAAAGCGGAAATTCTAGCCAAGGATCTTACTCTGATGGAGCGTAAACGATTGGAGCTAGCCAGGGCGCTGGCAGCCAAACCCCAGTTGCTGCTTCTGGACGAATTGATGGCTGGTTTGAATCATGCTGAAGCCGATGAAGCCATGCAATTGATCCGGCGGTTAAAGGCTGATTTGGATCTAACCATCCTGATCGTGGAGCATATTGTCAAGGCAATCGTGGGCCTCTCCGATCGCATCATTGTGTTGAACATGGGCGAGAAGATTGCAGAGGGTCTCCCTCAGGAAATTATTCACAATTCTGAAGTTATCGATATCTATTTAGGAAAAGCACATGCTTAAAGTAGATGGAATTAATGCCTTCTATGGAGATCTTCAAGCCCTGTGGGATGTTTCCCTGCATGTAGCGGAAGGGGAACTGGTAGCCCTGGTAGGCCCCAATGGCGCCGGGAAAACAACAACCCTGAAGGTGATAACCGGATTAATAAAACGTACCTCAGGCAGTGTCAAATTCCTTGAACATGACATCAGCAAGGAAACGGCGCACAAAATCGTTGAACTGGGTATATC
>JBFYSM010000441.1:0-19774 GCA_041301605.1 Chloroflexota bacterium
TGGAGGTAGCTGACCACGTTCTGCGTTTTCCCGTCCTGGCTGACGAAGGCCACCTGCGGATATTTCTCGAAGACCCACGGCGGGATGCCTTCGTTGATGGTCTCGGCCATGATGTAGGGACCGGGACGGGCGATGATGAATAAGCCCATTTCGGCTGCCAGTTCCAGGAAACCCGCCAGGTCGCGCATGGGGTGGCTGCGGCCGTCGAGGTCGCTCTGGCCTTCATCGAGTTGGTGCCAGAGCCAGGGGATGTAGGATGCCACAGCGTTGAAACCAGCGGCTTTCAACAAGCCCAGGCGGTGACGCCATTCATTTTTGGGCGTGCGGTAATAGTGGAACTCGCCCGCCTGGATGAGGGCAGGCTGACCGTCGAGCCAGAATTGGCCGGCGCGAGGGGTAAAGGTGATCATGGTTCTCCTGTTTGATTTGTGGAACGAGGGTGCGTCGCACCTTTCCTAAGGGGATGGTCACCGGCGAGAAATGAATCTCGTTTGCAGGATTCTGCTTCAGGGTGAAGTGCGACGCACCACCGCATCAGCGTTTTTTGAAGCCCAGAATGTTCAAGGCGTTCTGGATGAATGGGCAGTTAGTGTAGGTATTCCAGACCAGGCCGGTGAGGTAGTTTTCGATCATGATCATGGAACAGCCTTTGTCGATGCCGTAGAGAGCCTGGCTGTACCAGGGCGGGTTGACAGAAGTGTTGTAGGCATCGTAGAAGCCATACTTACCCCAGGTTTTGGGATGTTTGCGATAGAGGTATTCAGCCATCTCCAGCGCAAGTTCGGGATTATAAGGCAGGCAGGATAGCGCGCTGTAGATGGATACCGTTCCATTGGGTTTCGGCTTGCGCATGCAGGGCGTGGCCCCGGAAACATCGTAGCCCCAGGGACTATCCCCGGCGCTGGCACCCCAACTTCTTTCGTGATAGGTTTCGAACTCACCGGAATGTTCGATGCAGAAGCTGCGGTTGGCGAGGGCAGCCAGGCGGGTATTCCCAAACCAGTCCACACCATCGGGATCAAGATACTTGGCTGTATCCAGCCAGGCTTCGCTGAACTGGTAGGCGAACAGGGCGCCGCCGGGGTTGACGATGATCTCCTGCCCGTCAAACATCCCGATATCGCGCGAGAAGCCGTGATAGAGCGCAATGGCCAGGTACGGCTTGACATTCGCTGCAACTTGCAGGTACATCATCTTTTGTTCAGCAGCCATATCCCACTGGGAAATGAAGCCGGGATCTCCATGAACGTAATCGCCGCCTTTGTCGGGGTTGTAGGCCATGCGGAAGAGGGTCCTGCCATCCCTTTTGAAGATGATGAAGTCCCAATCCACCCGCGCCAGCAATTGCTCCGCCATTTGCCGGATTTCGTCATCGTGGAAGTACGCTTCCACCGTGATCACGCCATTCAGGCAAAGCGCCGTATCGATCGTCGAATACTCGCACTTTCCAAATCTTTCGCCGTTTTCCATGTGCATGTAATGTGAAAAAAAGCCGCGATGATGGCTTGCATGGTGGCAAAGAGTGTGCAGGGTTTTCCGGGTTATTTCAAGCGCCTCCCGGCGACTCAAATAACCCCGCTCGACAGCCATGATCCATGCGGTGAGGCCAAATCCCACCGAAGCGATGGAGGCCACCTTCGGCTTCTTGATGGAATCGACCGTCAAGCCAAATCCCCTGCTGCCCGGATCCAGATTTGTAAAGTCACGGAAGAACTCGAAGGATCCTTTCAACTCTTGATGCAAAAGTGCCAATGTATCCATACCGTTTCAATCATTCCCCTGCTGGCACGCTGCGATTCCTGGTGGATGATTCCCGCTGGATCAACCGGGTTGGGATTCGATGGGATTGAAAGGGAAGTTCATTCTCTAGGAAATCGATCAACTGGGTTGCTGCTGATGAACCCCATGCAAACCGCGATGCCCCGATGGTTGACAGGGTAGGCTGCATATACTGGGCAATCTGGATGTCATCGAACCCCACGATCGCGATATCGTCCGGGGCCTTCAAGCCTTTCTCCTTCATCGCCTTGATAAATCCGATTGCCATTTGATCGTTGGCGCAAAAAACGGCTTCCGGCAGATCATCGGTATCAATGATCATTCTGGCAATATCATAACCGGATTCTTCGGTGAAGTTCCCGTTGTAACACTGCACGGTTACATTATTCTTATCTGCCTCGCCCAGGAATGCTTTCATCCTTTCCATATTATCGAATGAATCCAGGGCACCGGAAATAAAGAAGATTTTACGCGCCCCCTGACCATACAAATGATAAAAAGCCTCTCTGGTTCCCAACTGGTTATCGATCAGCAAGGGGAACAGATACTCTGCTTCCAAATACCGGTCAAGGACAACTATTGGGAAATTTTTCGAAGCAAGCTTGAT
Source organism: Chloroflexota bacterium (assembly GCA_041301605.1). Lineage (GTDB taxonomy): Bacteria > Chloroflexota > Anaerolineae > Anaerolineales > Villigracilaceae > VGNO01. Next base: position 2,387 of record JBFYSM010000441.1, read on the forward strand.
GATAGTATTGCTTTGTACTTTCGAATCAAAAACGATCGCACCATCCACTTGCCGGTGTGTCAGGATTCGTCGTTTCGTATGGCTTTCGGGGCATACGATCAACTCGTAATCGGTTTTAAGGACTGCATCATGGATGCCTTCAAGGATTTCCTCATAGAATGAGCCACCAAACCGGGTGATAAAGACTCCCAGCGTGCGAGTCTTTCGTTTCTTCAAGTTCCTGGCAAAGGCATTGGGATGGTAGTTCAGTTCCTCCGCTGCCAATAGCACACGCTTACGTGTAGCCTCGCTGATGGTGCCGGTGCCGTTCAGGGCATAAGATGCGGATGTGATGCTGACTCTGGCATGCCGGGCCACATCTTTGATCGTTGTCATGCACTCTTCCTATTCGGTTTTTGCTATCTGTAAACGGTTTAACCCCTTCAGGATATTATCATTTTCCATCATGGTTCGATACACCAGGTCATTGTTATAATTTGCCAGCATCAGCAACGTAACCCCTTTATCGATCCCGATTACATCGGATGCATACCATTCTTCGCTCAGGTTGTATGCATCCTTGAATCCATATTTTCCTTTTAACTTCTCGATCGAATGGTAATTCAGCATGGCCTGTTGCGCCTGTTCAGGAAGGAAAACAATCGAGGCGATGGCCCCATAGGGCGGGACGGTATCATCGACAACATGCTGCCGGTTATCATACCCGGAGGGGGGCGCGCCGTACAAACCGTTATAGCCATCCGGGCCATCGCAGGCGGAAAGGCCCCAGGCGAGGGGACCGATCGTATCGAGCTTGTTATCATTCACCACAGCAAAATTGTACTGCGCCAGGGCCGCCTCTACTGAATTGTCGAACCAGTTAACTCCATCCCGGTCATAGTAGCCTCTGAAATCAATCCAGGCATGGCTGAATTGATAGGTAAAGATCGAACCGAACCACGAGTGGATGAACGGTTCGCCATCCCGGAACTTAGCATAGTGCCTGGTGAAGGCATAGTAAGTGGATGCCTCGATCGGATGCGTATCCGAACCAGCCGCCAGGATATACATCATCAACTGCTCGGCATAGAAATCCCAATGGCCTGCAAACCCTTCTTCCGGCCGGTAGGCCATATAGAACATATCCCGCGTTTCATCCACAAACCACGGCCAGTTGACATCATCATAAAGTTGCTGCGCTTTCTCCTGTATCTCTCCGCCGAAATACTGTCCTGCGGAAAGAACTCCCATCATCAGGATGGATGTATCGATATTGGACACTTCACTAGTCCAGGCTCTTTTCCCCGTACTGATATTGACAAAATGGAAAAAGAAACCTTCCACCCGGTCCATGGCCATCAGGGTATCCAGCGTTCCATTCGCCCGCTCGTAGGCTTCCTGGTGCGTGATATATCCCTTCTCAACGCCCACCAGGTAAGCGGTCAAGCCAAAGCCAACGGAGGCAATACTGGCAATCCCTTCCGATCCCGGGTAGCGGTCACGGATCAAACCATAACCGGGGCTACCGGTATCCGTGTTGGCCTGTTCCCAGAAGAAGTCAAAGGAACCCTTCATCTCGTATTCGATCACATCCTCGATGGTAACGGGGATGGGCGTTTGTGTGGCCGTTACAGTTTCAATGGGGATCGACGTTTCAGAAGCAACCTCGCTACCAACTGGCGCCTGTGTCTCAACTTCAGTGGTCTCGGTTGGAACACAACTGGAAATCACCAACAATGCGATCAGGATCAAGCCTATCTGTCTATTCACCGGTAATACCCGTCCTTTCAATCGATTCGACAAACCATTTTTGAAATACAAAGTACAAAAGCAACAACGGTAGAATGTTAAGGAACGTACCGCTCAGTTTTACCGCCTCATTCAATCGGTCAAAGATATTCACGGTTCCGGGCGGATACAAATTCTCGTAAGCCTGAACGAACTTGGATAATTGCATGGGCAGGGTTTGAATGCCGCCTTCCAGAAAGATGACGGTCAGGTAGGTTTCATTCCAATACCAGACGGTCGAGAAAATGATCGAAATGATAAAGGCGGGGATGGCGGTCGGTAATGCGATCCGGACAAAGATTTGCATGTTTGTAGCTCCATCCAGGCGGGCTGCCTCCTCCAACACCTTGGGTAAAGACATAAAGGTCTGGTAAAAAATCAGGATGAAGATGGCGCTTTTGAACCCCTGCCCCACCAGGGCCGGCAAGATCAGGGACCAGATGTTGCCGAGCAAGCCATAATTGCGATATGTCAGCATCTGGGGTATCACGGTGTTCTGCGCCGGGATGATGAAGGTGGCGAGGATGAGAATGAATAAAATATTCTTGCCCCAAAATTTAAAGCGCGCCAGCCCGTACCCGACCAGGGAGCAGACAACCGCCTGGATCAACGAGGGGATAAGGCTGATGAGCACGGATGACAGCAGAGTATTTGGATAATCCAGAACCCGGAATGCCTTTTCGTAGTTGCCCGCATAGAATTCGCTCGGGACCCACTGTACCATCGGATTCAATAAGTCAGATGGGCTTTTCATGCTGGTGATGAACATGAAAAGCAAGGGATAAAGATACACAAAGCCTATGGCGATTAACAACAGGTAGAGGGCGATCTTGAAAACCAGCCCATAATCGGTGCGATTGCCGAAGAGGAAGCTTTTAAGATGCTCTTGATAGAATCTTTCCATGGGTTGCCACAATCTCTAGTCGAATTTCTTCTGGGAACGAGGGTTCAGCCCCAGATAAACAATTCCCAGCAGCAAAACCAGCACAAAGAAATACAAGAACGACATGGCGCTGGAATAACCGATGCCTCCCTGCACGGCATAGGTCTGGCTATAGATGTACTTGATGACCTCGTTTTCCGAAAAATGGGATAGCGTGATGATGGTGTAAATCGCGTTGATTAGCGTAGTAGTGGACAGGGATGGCAGGGTGATCTTCCAGAACGATTCCCAGGCAGAAGCGCCGTCGATGGCGGCTGCTTCATACACGCTTTTATCGATCTTCTGCAGGCTGGAGAGGTAGATTAGGATCTGAACACCGGAAAACCACAGGATCAAGATGAAAGATGTGAGTAAGTATTCAACCGGGTTACGTAAATAGCGCGGCAGTTGGGTCAGGAATTCAGCGATGACAGCCGAATTTGCAATCCCCGGGACCGAGGAGGCCCCTTGCGATGTGAGCTCCTGAATGACCGGGCCGCTGGTGATGACCACCGGCAGGAAGAAAATTGTCCTGAAGATGCCCTTGAATCGGAATTTCAAGTTCAGGAACATGGCGATGATCATGGAAAAGATCAACACGATCGGCACAGAAACCAGGGTCTTGATGACATAAGTGATCAGTAGTTCGACAAAAGTCGGGTCGGTAAACAACGCTCTTGAGTAATTTGCCCATCTTACAGGGTCGAGGGTTATACCCGTGGCTGTTACAGTGACCTGGTTAATGCTGTAGAAAAAGGTTTCAACCAGGGGCGCCAAGGTAAAGATGCTAAAGCCGATAATCCAAATCATAACAAAGGAATAGCCGTACAGGGCCTCCCGGGTGCCATGTTTGATTTCCTTATTGCGGAGGGCTTTGAAAAAATTCACGGAACCACCTCCCTGATGACAGCATCTTTTGCATTGACCGAGATAACACCGGCAGAGAACGGCCTATTGGTGTAATTGACAATGATTTGTTTTCCGTTGGCGTAGGTTGTGGCCACCACACCTTCTACAATAACCTTCCGGGCGATGATCGCCTGCCCTTCAACCGGACCCAGAAGGTTGTCCAGCCACTTGTAAGTTCTTTCGATCTCATCTCCCCACTGGGCGTAGGAAGAGGTATAGATCCAGTTTGACCGGGTGTTCAGGATTTTGGCAGTCACATCATAAGTAAGAAAATAGGATGGATAAACGCCAAAATCAACATGCCGCAATAATTCATCGGTGATGTTAGATGAAAAATTCAACGCCGTGCCATATACCGGAACATATCCCGAGAGGACAATCTGCAGAAATGGCACTACATCGGTGGTATACACATAACCATTGTTGGTCAGGGGAATATCATAATATGCATTCACGTAACCGAACATGTAATCATTTGGCAGATAGAATGATGTGATGCCATCATCTTCAGCCAGCATTTGTTGATAGCTGATGATCGCATTTTCCCTGTTCAACACATTCTTGCTCTTGAAATCGCTAAACAGCATCGAACCAATCCCATCCAACGCCAAGCCTGCGTTGAGCTCGCTGAAAACATCTTCACTGAGGGCAGAATAACGCTCACTGACCGCGTCAAAATTGAAATAATAGTTTTCTTCATTACGGTTGTTGTAGCCCGTCAAGTTGAAATTGGTGATCGACATTGCCAGGTCATAGCGAGGAGAATACCCTTTTTCCCCCATCAACGCCGCTTGTGGATCCAGGTACAGGTAGAAATTACCGCCGCTTGCAACAATGCTATCCGCCAAGGATGCAAGTTGATGGACAGTACCCAAACCACTATCCAACTTCAATGACTTGGGAGGCATACTGGAAGCACCCAGGGGCTGCCAGCCGTAGTAAATGACTTCGGGGTCCTTCACATCTAGGTTTTCAAGAATACCGGCCATCTGGTCAACGGTGGTCATCGGGATCAAACGCTGCCAGATCAGAACTTTTTCCTTTTCCCCGCCTAGGAACTCCAGGCGGATGCCAATATCGCCATCTTCGTCGGCACTCCTTTGGAGGATCCCCTTATCCACCAGATACTTTTGGTAGCTTTTCGCCATGCCCACATAATCGCTGTCATCTCCGGTCAGAAAGCGATAATGGATCTTCACATCATAGGCATTGGTGGAAGGTTGCAATGTGATCACACCCGCCCCGGAGCGATTGGTAGCCTGAAAATAACTTTCGTTGTATATGAACGCATTGAAGAGGAAATTAAACCTCGTGATGACGCCAGCTGGGTGCATCTGAACCTGGGCATACGAAGCGCCTTCTTCGATAACGGATATATAGGCATTCTGTTTGTGCCCATGCACCATGCCAATGACAGGTATGGAAAAGTTATATGGACGGTTAACCATAGGGTTATAAGGTATCGAGGCCAGCATACCCAGATCGGAACCATAATACCTGGCATATAGGATATTCGTTGCCTTCGTTGTCGCGCCAAAACGGACCAGGCTTCCACATCCATCCGGGATGAACATGTACCCGGGCACAGAATCTTCCTTGGTCGCGGCAAAAAAAGGATAAACATACAGCAGGCCGAGTTTAAAATCCGGATCCTCTTCCTTGATCGATTCGAACGGCACCTCGACCCTGACGCCATCCGGCTCCAATGTAACCATGACAACCAGCGATATCGATGGATCGATGAATTTCACCGAGGCCTGGAAACCATCCTCTGTCAGGTTGACATTGAGTGTATTTTCCGAGTTGGTGATGGAGAGACGTTCACTGATTGCCTTTTGGTCGAGATAATCGATGCTGATGCCGCTGCGGGCAAAGGCCGTCCAGGTCTTATTCAATTTATCATCTTTGGTTACTTCATCCAGGTTGGAACTCCAAATATAGCCGCTGCGCTTATCCAGAACCTTGAAAGCGATCGTGGATTGATCCACATACAATTGAAAATTGTCATTCTCCGCTACAAGTTCGAAATAATCGGGTATTTCCTGATGGTTTCGCCAATCCACATCCCCGATCTCCGGTTGGGCCGCCAGCACGGAAGGTTCCCCACCCCCAAATGCCAGGGCATCCAGCGGCCTGGCACTCGAACCCAGCAGAAAACCAACCAGGATCAAACCCTGAAATAGGCGGTATATTCTAACCACGCAACCTTACCTCCTGAAGGATCGCCGAGACGAAGTCGAACAACTGGTTGAACAGAACATAGAGGATGTAGCCTGTCAAAACGAACAACGCCATCGTGAACAAGGTTGTCAGGATATTCTTGATCGTTTCAGAAACCGAATAATTGTGGATCTCCTTGACCATGAGGAAGAGGATAAGCCCCACCCAGAACCACATGATATCGAGAGAGAAGTTGTAAATGAAAATCTCATTGAGCGTTAGAATATTCGAAATCAAGGCAATCGGCAAAGCAAACAGCACATAGGGGAATAAGCTATAAGCACTGCCAATGATCACGTCGCGGACGCGGCCTTCACCATCGCTGATCGTGGAAACAAGGTAGTTGGCGGCATTCCACAAGAGAATTAATAGGATCGCGATAACCACCTCGTTTTCCACCCGAATATAAGCTGGGGAGGGATACTTGCTGAAAGTAAAGCCTGTGCAATAGAGCGATAAAACCCGGATCACAACGACCAGTGCATACAACAAGGCCGCAAATCCCAGGCTACCGCGCAAGTTCTTCTTGATGTAGTAAAAACTGTCAGCAGGTTGCTTGATGAACCGGAACATGAAAACAAAATCATCAACCAGTTTATATTGCAGGAGGTTCTTGAACCAAGTCCGGATAGGATTCGACCATCGATACCGTTTATCCAACCGCTTGGCCACCACCTGGAGCAGCCATAAACCCGTCAAACACACCAAGGCTGTACCGAGATACTGCTGAAGAGCCAAATTTCTTAATTCCCAGAAAGCCTGCGAATATCCGTAAGGATTTTCTGCATATTTATAGGCGGCCAGTGCGTTGGAATAATCTCTCTCCTTGAAGTAAGCATCCGCGATCGCCTGGTAGGACCAGATAAATGAACCGTTGTAGTTGACCACCTCTTCAAAGTAAGGTTTGGCTTCGCTGTAAAACCCATCCATGTACAAACGGACACCATCGTGCACGAGCCTGGCAAAAGCTGTTGTCTGATATACAACCAGAACATTCTTATCCTTGTCCAGTACATAGATGTAATCCTCATAACGGTCGATACCGGTAGGATTGACCAGGGTACCCAGCCGCTGATCACCTGTATCCTGCGCACCGAAAACGAACAGGAGGGCTCCGTTAACATCGTACTCATAAATCTGTCCATTGCCATCAACTGTTATCATCAAACCATTATCACTGACATTGATATCCCGGAAGGATGTTGATCCGAAAGTGCCAGAGAAGATGTTCTTTCCAGAAATCGTAAAGGTACTGATACTCTCCCATCTTGATGTACCGGCAGTGACAGTGTACACCAGCGATTGACGATCAATTGCAATATTGGAGGGGGAAGCGGCCTGATTCTTGATAAATTGCGCCAATTGTTCCTTGGTCAGGAATAGCCTCTGCAAGATCATCTTGAGGGACATCTTGGCAGTGTTTGCACCGAAATAGCCGACGAAGTTCCCGTTGGTGTTCATCATGACGATGCCATTTGCAGAGCCTTCACTGATGATGTATAGATTCTGGCGGGCATCCACGGCAATCTTGCGGGGTAGGAATTCCTTATCCTGTCCGAACAAAGGCTCAACGGGACGCCCAAATTGATTGATGAGATTCCCGTTCCGATCCAGGATAACGATGGAATCCTGCTTGCCATCGGCGATATACATGGTGCCGTCGTCATCCACGAACAAACCGGTCGGACCTTTCAAAATCCCTTCACCATATGACGCAACAATATCGAAATCCTGAAGTTCTAAAATCCGACCGTTACCGGTGTCGGCAATGAAAATAGAACCGTCCGATGTGACGAACAAATCTTCTGCTGCAGAGATGGGTAAATCGATCTCGGTCAAGGGAGTATACGCGTCTTGTGTCCTGATAAGGCCCCCTCCCGGACCCCAAGCCCAAGTCGTGTAGGGAGTCTCGGCGTTGACACTGGTGCTCGTGAACATCAATATGAACGCAATTGGGAGGAGCCAAAGAATCTTTTTCATTTGAGACCCGAATGTGACATGGTGCTCATCACCTGGCTTTGCAGCAATACAAAGATGATCAGGTTGGGCAAGAACATGATCAACGAAGCGGCGGCCGCCATTCCCTGACCGGCAACGGTATTGGCTCCACCCGTAGTGGAAGTCAGGGTACTGAGATAGAAGGCAAAGGTTTTCAGGTTTTCGCTATTGATATACATGGTTGAAATATCGGCATTATTCCACGTGGCCTGAAAAGTCAAAATGGCAATCGTGGCAATGGCTGGCTTGATCATTGGAAGGATGATCCGCCAGTAGATCATCAAGTCCGAGGCGCCATCAATCTGGGCAGCTTCGATGACTTCATCGGGAATCCCGTCAATGAACTGCTTGATCAAAAACAGACCCACCGGCATTGCCAGGCCGGGCAGGATGTGAACCAGAAAGGTGTCCATCAGGTTCACTTTCTCAATGATCAGGAAGCGCGGGATGGTTACTGCAATCGGCACAAACATCAAAGCCACGGTATTGATGGCAAACAATGCCTTTTTAAGCCCGAAACGCTTTTTGGATAGGGCATAGGCAGCCGTGGTGGAAACGATGATGGATGCAAGAACCGTCACCGCCGTGATCAGGATACTGTTGAATAAATAGCGGCTTACCGGAATGCCGGAAGTCGACATTTTCGAGAATAAATCGGTGAAATTCTTGAACGTTGGATTGACGACAAAGAAGCGCGGCGGGTAAGCAAACAACTCATCCGGGGGTTTGAACGCATGGGAAAAGATAAAGATGATCGGTAAAACCATAAAAACGATCAAAGGGAACAGAACGATGTAAAACTTGATCTGGCTGACATGGAAACCTTTCGGATTGATGCGGCTGTTCCGAAAACCTGTATACCGTCTTAGGAATGACTGTTTGATGGCCGCTTTCATGGTTCCCCCTACCCTTCACTACCGAATAATTTGTTTGCCAGACGGGTAAAGAGAAGCACCATCAGCAGCAAGACAACCGAAACGGCAGCAGCATAACCCATCTCATAACGCAAGAAGCCAAAGTCTTCAATGTGATTGACGATTAATTGACCGGCATATTGAGGCGTGGGATTGCTGCCCGATAATGTTACACCGATCGCACCGGCCTGGAATGTGGAAACGATGGCCATCACCGCCCCGAACAACATCTGGGGCTTCATGGACGGGATCGTAATGTAAATGATTTCCTGGATACGGTTGCTGATCCCATCCAGGCTGCCGGCTTCATAAAGTTCGGGGTTTATCTCCAGAATACCGGCCAGCATGGCCAGGAATCCAACACCCATGCTGCTCCAAAGTGTGACAATGATCATTATGGTCATGAGATACTGTGGCGATTGAAGCCATTGTATCGGCTCACGGATGATACTCATATTCATCAGCAGACTATTCAAGTAGCCATTCTGATCACCACTGAAGAACGTGAGCCAGACCACCGACATGGCGACTCCGGTGGTCATGGAAGGAGAATAGAGGATTAGCGCAAGGATCGTACGGGATACCCTCGGTAGTTGCGCCAATACCCAGGCGAGCACAAACGACAACAAATATCCACCCGGCCCCACGATGACAGAGAATTTTATGGTATTGGGCAACACATATTTCATGAAAACATCATCTTGCGTGAGCAGGACAATATAGTTCCGTAAGCCATTGAACTTGGGAACCCGGATGGTATCAAAGAAGGTGAAGGATAAAAAGAAAGCCACGAGAACAGGGACCACGATGAAAACGATGAACATCAACGCATACATCGATAGAAACGCATATGCGCTGCCTTCTTTCCCTAACCATTTTTTAAATCTGATTTTCGGTGCATTCATCGTGCTAATCATCGCTCTCCATCCACATCTGGACAGTCTCTATGGTGGGGATCTTGAACTCCTTTACCTTTACACCGTTCTCAAGATAGCCAAACTCCTCCATCTTCCTGGCGATCTCACGATTGATAATGAGGACTGCGTTATCGATGGCAACACGGGGATTCACTCCGTTGAACACGATCTTGTTCCAGGCATTGCTCAATTCCCTTTCCTGCATGTAGCTTCCGGGCAGCTTCACCGGTTCCTGCAACCAATGCCATTGCTCCAAGATCACAGCCTTGTGCTCTTCCGGTATCGGCAGGTATTGGAAAGCCTCCAGGTTGGCAGAACTCCAAAGATACTCCAAACCATAGTTCAAAATCAATTGTTCCTGAAAGTCGATCTGCGTTTCCGTGGACATCCACCACTTCATAAACTCCCAAGATTCATTCGGTCGATCGGTTTCTGCGAACATGATACATGCCTGGGCAGAGCCGGTGGTATGTCGGTTCTGGGTTCCATCCGCCAATACGGTAGCCGGGTACAAGTCAATCCCCCATAACCCCTTGATTTCCGGGGCGGCGGTAAGCAATTTGATGTAATCGGTAAAGTTCGATACACCGAGCGGTAAACTCCCGCGGCGGAAACTATCGTAGAAACTCGAGGTGGTCAGCGGCATCCCGTATAGAGTAAAACTATCTGCCATGAATTTAATAGCAACGATGGATTCGTCACTGCCCAAACCAGTTGAAAAGCCATCGGAACTGTACAATTGCGCGCCTTGATTGAATAAATATGGTGCGGTGAATATGTAGTTCTTGAAACCACTACCGCTTGAGAACGGTGTGTTGAAATTCATCCCGTACCGTTGCAGTGCAGGCAATATCTCGATCACTTCGTCCCAGGTATGCGGAACCTGCAAACCCAACGCGTCCAAAATATCCTGCCGGTAATAGGTAACCCAGAAATCCTGCGTTTCAGGGATTGCATAGACGGAATCATTGACAATGTAACTCAACAACGCGCCGGGGGAATAAATCCGAATATAAGAATCAAAATCATCGAATGAGCGTAAATCCTTTAATGCATTACGGATGGCCAATTCATAAGGTACATTCGTGCTGACACCCAGGGCTACATCCGGCTGGATTCCAGCCGCATTGGCGAGCACCAGTTTAGACTCATTCGGCATGATGGAGAACTTGACTCTTATTCCCGTTTCTTTTGTAAATGTTGAATCCGTAATATATTGCAGCAGATCAACATACTGGCGGGGACGATTGACCCACACCTCGATCTCATCTTCTTCAGCGCCGATGGATTGATAGGGATCCGGTTTAAATGAATGAAAAAAACGTTTGATACCATCCTCAAAGGAGGTAAAGAACGGAACATCGAACGGCTGGGGCGGCGTATCGGGTGAATGGATATAGATCTTATCCAACGCCAGTGGTTGACTTTGCAACGAGGTTAGGATACTACCGAGCAACTGGGCGGCTGAACCGGTGCCTTCTGAAAAACGGTTCATCAGAACCGGTATCTTATCGGGGTCCTGGGCCAGGAACATCATGTTGTCGATGGCCATTTGATAAGACAGGGTCTCCTGTGAACCACCGCTTTGGTTGTATGTCTCCAGAACGCTTTGATCCTCGCGTAGATCATCGGCAATGGCAATCAATCGTTCCTGGATATCAGGAATGTAATCAGAGATAACCCATTCCTTGTATGGATCAACCTGGTTTCCGGTCAATTGCTTTATTTCCAGGGATAGATCGGTGATATCGATCAGCACTTTCTTGATTTTTTCAATTGCTGAGTAATATGGAGAACTGGTTGCTTCAATTCCTAATACATTAACCCCTTTTTTCAGATAAAGCTTATATGGCTCATCACCACCTAAAGTCATGTTTGACCAATGGGTGGAGTAATTGAAAGGAACTTCGTTCAACTGCTCGAATAAAACAACGCCATTGATGGTAATCCTGCGGAAAACAGTGAAGTTATTCTTGAAGTTCTGGATGGAGCGAAGGGTGATGCAGTACATCCCGTCTTCCGGCACGGTAAACTCATAATAGACCGCGCTTCCGCTATTGTCCCAGTTCTCACCACCCATTGTGTTCAACAACAGCCTGTATGTATCGTAAGGGGTCACTTCCAGGCTGCGATTATTGACAGGACGGATCGAGGTGTCATTTTTATAGGTTGGATGTTCCGCTTCGATTTCGATCGAAAACCCGGATGCATCAGGAGCCTGGTTTTCCTGCAAGTATTGTTTGTAATCGGGATAATTCGAAAATAATTCTATATAAATACTGCCTAGCAATAGGGCTTCTTTCGTCAAATTGAACTCAAAAGAATGCTCGCCCTTGGCCAGATTCAACTGCAAAGGATATTGTTGGCTGAAGCTTGCGTCCCTTAATGGAATATTGGCCCAACGGATCAATCTCTCCTGGCGAATTAGTGTTTCATTGCCATACCTGTCCAATGGGAAGGCTTCAGTGCTATTCTGATAATAGATTGGGAAAACAATGCGTTGTGCATCAACCAAAGCGTTTTCCCCATCCATCAATAGGTAACCCTCTGGCGGGACGAGGAGCGATCCCCCAACGGAAGCCGAATCGAAGGATAGAATGTAATAGCCATCCTCTTCGATCAAAACAGAAAAACTGACACTCTCACCCGCCTGAAGGAATACGCTTGGTTTATCGTACAGGTTGGCAATCTCATGATCAGAAATGGGCAACCCGAATATATCGGCGCGGATCTCTATGACCGTACTACTGGTAGAATCCCCAGCCGGAACATCAAATTGAGAGATAGCCGGGGATTTGAAATCTTCGATAGGAGCTGCGGCCGTTGGAAACGGCACCACCATCATCAAGATCAGAAGAGTACCTAAGATCTTGGTTAGCCAATTTAACTTCATAGTGAATCCAGGTCAAATCTGGTAATTAAGAGAATAAGGGCGTTGTATCATCACAACGCCCTTATTTTATTCTAGAACTACGGATTCAATTCAGCCTTTGCATCATCCAGAATTTGATTAGCAAAGGTTTCCAACTGTGCGGAATAATCCTCGTACTTGTAACGACCATCGTTGGCGAAGTTGAACATGAACCACATGTTCACATCCTTATCCTCACCGATGTCGATACCTGGCTTGCCTTCCCAGCGGGCATTGATATAGCCCGGGATAACCTTTGCCAGGGATTCAAGTAAGCTGTTGTCCAGGTTCGCCAAGGCAGCATTGATGCCTGGCTTATCAACATAAGCCTTGTACTGTTCTAAGGCCGCAGGATCCGTTGAAAGTGGCATCTTGGGCGCAGAACCTGCAGCGGTCGCTAATTCCGCCTCCACAGCCCAAGCCTGGGATGAGAAGGACATCCACTTGGCAAAATTGTAGGCTTCCTGTAGATTGGCCGCTGTGCTGGAGACACCCATCATGTCAAAGACCAAAGCCTGGTTCCCGCCGGGGATACCGACAAAGTCCCAGTTAAAGGTGGCATTGGTCAACCAGCCGGGAACATTCCAGGATGCATCCCAGCGCACACCAACTTCCTGGTTCAAGAAAGCATCCCAGATACCGGTGGCACCGGATATGAAGTTCGCCTTCTGCTCATCGGTCAAACCCTGCCAGGTTAATGGTTTGATCTCGCCGGTCTTGGCAACTGCGGCTTTGAATGCGGCGGAGTTGTAATTCATATGGGTTCCATCGAAGCTGAACCATTTCAAATTCGGATCCTGCGTATTGGCATACCAGCCCATAACGAACTCTTGTTCATCCAGGCCAAGGACGCCGTTGGCGGGATCGTTCAACTCTTCTGCAACGGCGAAGAAATCATCGACTGAAATTCCATAGGCCGGTGCATCCAGGTTGGCAGCTTCATACAGATCCTGATTTACCCAGTATCCCATGATGAACATGGCAGAAGGCATGCCGTAAACTACACCGGAGTATGTAAATGCATCCTTCAAAGCTTGGGGAACATTTGCCCAATCCGCATCCGTACTGGTGGGTTCGGTCAGGTCAGCTAACCAACCATTCTTGACGTACAGGGGAACATTGTTCGCCGCGAAGACATCCGGCAATTCGCCCTTGGCAGCGTATGCAGTTAGGTTTGCTTCCCAACCGCCTTCAGCGGACATATCCACGATCTCAATCGTGACGTGCGGATACAGTTCGGTGTAAGCTGCGATCAGTTGTCGCTGGATGTTGTTTTCTTCTTCCGTTCCCAGGTTCCAGTTCGCATACCGCAGCGTAATGGGTTCCGGGGCCGGCTCTTCGGTGGGTTCTGCTGTCGGCTCATCGGTGACTTCCGGTTCCGGCGTTGGTTCAGGTTCTTCGGTAGGTTTCGGGCCGCACCCGACAAGGCTTGCGACCAAAATGGATGCGATCACAAATGTGATCAATAGCGCGTGCTTTTTCATTTTTTTCTCCTCTTGATTTTCTAGTGATTTGTTTTGGAAAACCTGGTTATTTCATCGTTCAATTCAGCCGATACGTACCTCCTTTCCTGCTGTAAGCAGTGGTAACGAATTCATTTTCTTCAGGCTATCCCATGATGATTTCGACTGTATGAGCCTGTCCATCATTAAACACCGGAACGATCCTGCCCTCAAGGGTTTCACCGTCAACCGTGACCGATCGAACCCCTCTACTGACATTTCCGGGATTTTTTACATCGATTTCATATATCGCATTGCGGAACTTGCGGGTTACCTTGTAGCCGGTCCAATTAGATGGAATGGATGGGTCAACCAGCAAACCATCCTCCTGCGGCCTGATCCCCAGGATCCAATGCGTGGCCATCCGGTGCAGCCATTGCGAAGACCCGGTGTACCAGGTCCATCCACCGCGGCCATAATATTCGGAAAGCGGGCCGTCGATATTGCCGGGCGTGACATAGGGTTCGGCTTTATAGGTATCGATATCCGCACTTCTATTGGGCGGGCATATTCTCCGATAAGCCTCATAGGCCAAAACCGGCTGGTTGGCAACCGTATACGCCCAAACTGACCAGGTGGCGGCATGGGTGTAGACTCCGCCATTTTCACGCAGCCCCGGCGCATAGCGGGTGACGTAGCCGACATCCGGGCGGGGCCGGGTAAAAGCCGGATAATTCAGCAGCGTGCCGTAATCCTTCAACAGGTATTCCGTAACGGAATCCATCGCCGCCCTGGCGCGCTCATCATCCGCCACACCGCTGATGACGGCCCAGTTGTTCGGCATCAGGAAGATTTTGCCTTCATCGTTGTTCTTCGAGCCGAGCAGCAGCCCCTCGTCAGTCGTTGCCTGCAAATACCACTCGCCATCCCAGCCGTAGCGGTTCAAGGCTTCTTTGAGACACTCGCGGACGATTCGACATTTTTCTGCGAAGCCGTCATCCCCGCGCTGACGCGCCACCGGGATGAAATTGCCGAGGATCATGTATAGAAACTCGCCCACCCAAAAACTCTCGCCCTTGAGCAGCGTCCCGACCGCGCTCAGGCCGTCGTTCCAATCGTGGTCGCCCATCAGGGGGACGCCCCGCGGCGAAAACCGCGAGAAGGAACGCTCGATGGCCCGTTTGCAGTGGTCATAGAGTGTTTCGGAAGGGCCATTCAGGTATGCGATCATTTCATCCAGGATGCTGAAATCGTTTGTTTCTTTCAGGTATGAATCCAGGATGAATGGCAACCACAACAAGTCATCCGAGCAATTGGTGCGCGGGCCTCCTCCCCGGATGGAGAACCACCAGTGGAATACATCGCCCTCGATGAACTGGTGGGCGGCATGCAACAACAATTGCTGCTTGGTATAATCCGGCTCGCTGACCAGGAAGATCTGGCTATCTTGCAACTGGTCGCGGAAGCCGATCCCGGCCGAGACCTGGTAGAAGGCGGATTTTCCCCACAGCCGGCAGGAAATGGATTGGTACTTGAGCCAGTAGTTGGTCATGAAGTTCAACGCTTCGTCGGGGGTTTGCACTTTTTCGCTGTCGATGAAACGCGACCAGAAATCCCGGACTTCCCGCAAGGCCTGCTCACTTTTCTCAACCGTTGTATAGCGGTCAACCAACCCGGCAACATCTTCCCGGCCATCTTCAGCAGCACCGAGCGTAAAAACCAGCACTTTCGATTCACTGGGGCGCAGGGTCACCGCCACCTGCAAGGCCGCAATTGCATCGGTGAACCTGCCAGACCTGCCCGCCAGGCGGGTATCGAGCATCGCCTGCGGCCTGTCATCGTTGCGGTACATGCCGATGAAGGTTTCCTTATCGCAGTCAAAGGATTTAATAGGCTCGCTGGCAGCCATGAAAGCCGTGTAAGGCCAATCGATGTTATTGTGGCGGCCCTTGTCATCCGGGAAACCCCACAGGCACTTGCGGGCGGTCACCATCTTCCCGGCAACATCTGCGGATGTTTCGATGAACAACTTATGGAACTCGCGGTGCTCATCCGGCGCAAACCCCAATAACCACTCTGCATACGAAGTAATATCCAGTTCGCGCACTTCGTCACTTACATTTGTCAGTTTCAACTGGAATATCTCGACAGGATCATTCGGCGAGATAAATACGGTCATCTCACTGGCTATATCCTCGACCTGCTGGTTGAACCTGGAATAGCCGATCCCATGCGTGACGGAAAAGGATTGGTACGGGTGCATGACAGGCTTATATGTAGCAGACCAGTAAACATTCCTTTTAACATCGCGGATATAGAAATACTTGCCCCAGTTATCCTTGACCAGATCCTGGAACGAGCGCGTGATACGGTTTTGACCGGCATTCCCCCGCCAACTGTAGCCAGACCCGGTTTGGGATACCATCATTCCATAATCGCCGTTGCTGATGATGTTCCCCCAGGGTCTGGGCGTGATCGGAGTCGTTATAACGTATTCTTTACCATCTTCCGAAAAATAGCCGTAGGCGTTTTCAAATTTCTTGTTCATCATATCATCCGAGAATGTTGGTTGGTGCAAGAAATTACGCTTTTCCTTTTCTTTAGCATCCATTACGAATTAAATTGCGAAGTGAAACGTTTCACTTACTACTGAAAATAAAAAACGAAGAATCGCTTTTTGGGGAAATTTGCATTCGATATAAGAATTAACCAAAAATTATCATACCTTCCAATATTTGTCAAGGAAAATCGAGCTACCGGGGCTTTTTTTCCTGTTCAACCGGCAACCAGACCGTAAACTTCGCTCCCCCGCCGGATATATTCTCCACTTCGATCAAGCCTCCGTGGCGGTTCACAATGCTCTTGACGATGGCCAGGCCCAAACCCGAACCCTGCGCGCCGGAAGCCTGGGCAGCCTTGCCGCGATAGAAACGATCGAAGAGATGAGGAAGATCATCTTCATCGATCCCCGGACCATTATCCTGGACGCTGAAACCCACTCTTGAATTCGTACCATTCCCGGATGCAAATGTTGCAACCACGATCCGCCCCCCGGCAGGGGTATAGTTCATGGCGTTTGTCAACAGGTTGGAAATCACCTGCACCAACGAGGGTTCATCCAGCCAGGCATCCGGGAGTCCATCATCCAGTTCTGTCTCGAGGTCAAGAGAGCGTTGCCCGGCCAGGGCACGGCGATCCTCCACCAGGGTTCGAATCATTGTATTCAAGTTCTGTGGCTCGAAATCCAGCACCGTTTGGCCCAAATCAAACCGGGAAAGATGGAGGACAGAATCGATCAATTGTCGCAAGCGCTGTAGCTCTCGTTCAACCACATCCAGCCTTTCTTGCACTTTGACCTCGGGCTGGCTGCGCAGCATCTGGAAATACA